>JARRQQ010000041.1:14681-16261 GCA_037381725.1 Sedimentisphaerales bacterium | reverse complement strand
GCAAAAAAACAGGCAAATGGAGAAAAATCTGCAAAGAAAGAAAAAACGATTGATGATCTTGCGTCTGAACTAAAGGTGTCACTCGACCAAGGTTTGAGCGATTCCGAGGCGGCGAATCGGATAAGTACATACGGTTACAACGAACTGACCGAGGAAAAGACTAATGCTGTTCTGAAATTCCTTTCCTATTTCTGGGGCCCCATACCGTGGATGATCGAAGTGGCGGTAATACTCTCAGCCGCCGTACGTCACTGGGCAGATTTCTGGATCATTTCGGTCTTGCTTTTCATGAATGCCATCGTCGGATTTTGGGAGGAGTACCAGGCCGGCAACGCCATTGAAGCACTCAAGAAGAGACTCGCCCTGGAAGCACGGGTCCGGCGGGACGGCAAATGGAAGACGGTCGCCGCACGCGAACTGGTGCCCGGGGACGTCATACGTCTGCGTCTGGGAGACATCATACCCGCCGACGCGAAACTTCTGGACGGCGACCCGGTACAAGTTGACCAATCCACCTTGACGGGCGAATCGCTTCCCGTTGAGCGCAAGAAAGAAGACGACGTCTATTCCGGCTCCATCGTAAACCAGGGTGAGATCGAAGCGATTGTCTACGCCACGGGCGCCAATACCTACTTTGGCAAGACGGCGCAAATGGTCGAAGGCGCAAAGACCACCAGCCATTTCCAAAAAGCTGTCCTGAAGATCGGAGATTACCTTATCGTCATTGCCGTGGCTCTGGTGGCTCTGATACTGGTCACCGCACTGTTCCGGCACGAGAGTATGTTAACAACGCTGCGTTTTGCCTTGGTACTGACGGTCGCCGCGATTCCCGTGGCGATGCCGACGGTACTATCCGTAACGATGGCGGTAGGCGCCAGATTGCTTGCGGCTGAACAAGCCATCGTAAGGAGACTGGCTTCTATCGAAGAGCTTGCCGGCATTGATATCCTCTGTTCTGATAAGACGGGAACGCTCACGCAGAACAAGCTGACTCTCAGCGACAGCGTGAGCTTCGGAAGTACGGAGATAGAAGAGATTATACTCTGCGGCGCGCTCGCTTCACGCGCCGAAGACAAAGACCCAATAGACAATGCAGTCATCAACGCCTTGAAAGACCCAAAGATTCTGAATTCCTACCAAACCGCCCATTTTCTGCCTTTTGATCCCGTTCATAAGCGAACTGAAGCGACCATCAAAGACTCCAGTGGAAAGACGTTCAAAGTCAGCAAAGGGGCACCACAGGTCATCCTCGATCTGGCAGACAACGAGTCCGATGTCCACGATGATTTAGACAAGACTATTCATGACTTTGCGACCAAAGGCTATCGTTCTTTAGGGGTGGCCAGAACGGACGAAAAAGGCGAATGGCAATATTTAGGCATACTGGCTCTGGCGGATCCACCTCGAGAAGATTCCAAAACGACGATTGACACGGCCAGAAAAATGGGAGTAGCCGTGAAAATGGTGACCGGAGATCAGGTGGCCATTGGCAAAGAAATAGCCCGCCGGATAGGCTTGGGCACCAATATCCTGGATGCTCAAGTGTTCGGTGATACCAAGCACCATGAAACGGGCCGGTT
>JARRQQ010000041.1:0-14664 GCA_037381725.1 Sedimentisphaerales bacterium | reverse complement strand
TCGAGAAGGCCGACGGTTTTGCACAGGTGTTTCCCGAACACAAATACCATATTGTGGAGGTTCTTCAAAATAAAGGGCACATCGTTGGAATGACCGGCGATGGTGTGAATGATGCGCCCGCCTTGAAAAAGGCCGACGCGGGCATTGCCGTGTCCGGAGCTACGGACGCGGCAAGGACCGCTTCCGATATCGTATTGCTGGCGGCCGGGCTGTCCGTGATAGTCACCGCTCTCAAAGAGAGTCGCAAAATCTTCCAGAGAATGACCAGTTATGCGACTTACCGCATTACGGAAACGATACGTGTACTATTGTTCATGACGCTCAGCATTATGGTATTCAATCTTTACCCGGTGACGGCCATCATGATCGTTCTGCTGGCGATCCTGAACGACGGCGCCATTCTATCCATCGCTTACGACAACGCCTTGATCTCCGATAGACCGGTCGCGTGGGACATGCGTCGCACACTCGGAATCGCCACCATTCTCGGATTGACGGGTGTTGTCGAGTCATTCGGACTATTGTACATTGCTGAAAGAGCCTTCAAGCTCGACTATGACTTAGTCCAAACGCTGATTTATCTCAAACTCTCTGTTGCGGGTCATTTGACAATATTCGTAACACGAACGCGAGGACCGTTCTGGTCACATCGCCCTTCCAATATCCTCCTTGCTGCCGTCGGCTGCACGCAGTTTGCGGCCACGTTGATTACGGTTTACGGGTTATTCATGTCACCCATAGGCTGGAGATGGGCGGGGGTCGTCTGGGGCTATTGTCTGGTTTGGTTCCTGATTGAGGACAGGATGAAACTCGTCGGGCACCGCATTTTCGACAAAGAGCACTCGGGATTGTTGACAAAGAAAGCGTAAAAACCCGCTACATGGGCGGGGTTAACTGAGCGAGCCTCGCCCTTTCGGATACGCCCGAAGACAAAGGCCTGCGCCTCCGAGATGTCTCTGTCACTTCATAACCACTCCTTTGAGTCCGCCCGAGACGAGCGTGGCGATGTTGGCCAGAATCCGGGGTAAAGCAAGCCCTCCGCGGCAAGCCAGATACTTCGGCTTCCATACCGGGTCGAACTTGTCTTTGTATTGTCGCAAGCCCTGGAAATTGTAAAAATGCTCGCCGTGACGAAAGACGAACGTGCCCACTTTGTGCCAGAGCGGCGCCAGTGTTCTATCCTCAAGTCCTGACATCGGGGCCATCCCAAGGTTGAACCACTCATACCCCTGCTGCTTGCCCCACAGCATCAACTGAACGAACAGATAGTCCATGATCCCGTTCGGAGCCGACGGCAAGTGCCGCATTAGGTCTATCGAAAGCTCCTCATGTTCTGCGCCCGGCCAGATGTTGGCGAAGGCAATGATGCCGCCCCCCTGGCGAACAATCGCGATGGGCAGCTTCTTCATATACTCCGGCTCAAAAAAGCCAATGGAAAACCCTTTCTCCCGAGTATCCTTTTCGCTCAACCAGGTGTCTGAGATTTGCCGCAGCTCATCCAGCAAAGGCGACACTTGCTCCGGCTGAACAACGCTGAAAATGCAGTTCTCCTTTTCAAGCTTGGCGTATGCGTAGCGCAGCCTTTTCCGGGACGAACCCGCCAGCGAAAAGTCTTTGAGCGGCACACGACCCTCTTCACCCAGCTTCAGGAACGTCATCCCAAGATCGAGGTAAAGCCCGAGGTTGTCGCTCTCAACCTGATAGAACACCGGCCAGCCATCGTGGAGGTCGCACAGCTCGCGGTACGTCCACAAGAGAGACTGCCATTCCTCCTTCGGTCCGACGGGATCGCCCATCGCCACCCAACTGCGTCCTTCAATTCCATACATGATGAAGCAAGTACGGTTTCTGTTGGTCAGGAAGGACTTGTCGCCCAATAGAGCCAGATTGGCGTACACCTTTCGCGAGCGGCTCACGATTCCTTCAACGATCCGCAAGATCTCCGGTTCCGTCGCCGAAGGTTCAATGGTTTTCGGGAACAAGAGTCGGGCAGCGCTATAAAGCAAGACCCCGATAGCCGCTCCCATTGTCGCACGCATTGACCGAGGCGCCTGGGCATCGACCGCAAAGCGCCACCAGAGTTGGTTGGAATATTCGACGTGCTTATATGAGAAGAGAACCAGCCAAACGGCACTGATGAGCACAGCCGCAATCAGTGTAATCCACGTAAACGTGAGCCGTTCACTCATTGCCGAAGCCCTTCTGTAGAACTCTCTGTGACAGGGCAAGAAGATCAACAGCATGGCCGTGAGTATGACGGCCTCCTCATAATCCAGACCCTTGAGTAGTGAGAAGGCGATCCCCGCCCCTAACAAGGCAATCGTCAGATGATAGGCGGCACCCACGCGGCGCTGAAGCCCTCGGGCCAATATCAGCAACCCCGCCCCGACCAGGCTGCCCAGGAAGTGGGAAAGCTCTACTGCGGGAAGGGGCAGCAGGTCCGCCACCCAGTCCATCCGCCCTTTCTCTGCGGGCAAGGCGCCGGAGAAAAGCAGTATGGCGCCCGCGATGAAACTCATCACGGCCAGGACGTGAGGCGTGATCACGGAGCTCCATTTGCCGAAGGCGACTCCAAAGCTTAGCAGATCGCGTCTCTTCGCGACGAGTTCATGAAAAACCAGCAACATCGCAGCCGCACCAAGAGGAAGCAGATAATAAATGAGGCGATACAAGATTAGGGAACTGACGATGGCCGAATTATCGAGATGATCCGAAAGGAGCAATAGAACCACGGTTTCAAAGACACCAAGCCCGCCGGGAACATAGCTCAACAGGCCGATACCTTGAGCCAGCATGAAGATGCCGAGAAAATTGAAAAAAGACAGTTTCACGGATGCCGGGAGCAAGGCATAGAGAACACCGCAGGCCAGGACCCAGTCGAGTGAGGCAACGGCGACCTGACCCAGAGAGATCGGTATCGAGGGGATGGCAAGCTCCCAGCCGCGTATGTTCAAGGGACGCCGTCTGAACGTGATGAACGCGAAGTATGCGAGCACGCTCGCGAGCAAGATCACGCCAGCGGGCCGGGCCGAGGTGAAAGGCAGGTGCAGAGTCTCGGGTACCTGCTCGTGTTCAACGAAAAAGACCATCCCGGCCAGACTGAAGAATCCCAGCCAGAAGGTCACGCTGCAAAAGATCACCAGCCTGGACACTTCGCCGGCGGAAACCCCCAGGGCGGAATAGACGCGGTACCTAGCCGTGCTGCCGCCCAGAATCGTCAAGTTATGGCTGAAAACGTAGCCGATGAATGATGCCAAGGCAATCTTGACGTAGTGCAGACGGTGGCGAATATAACGCAGGGCGAGCGCGTCATAGACGGTCAGCACGAGGTAGTCCAGAACCGTCAGTCCAACGGAGAGACCCAGAAGGGTTGGCTTAATCCGTCTGATCTCAGCCGTCACGTCCCGGAGATGATAGTGCCTGAGCTCATGGTGCAGAGCGACTATAGCTACGGAAAAAAGAGCCAGGCTAATAAGATAGCCGCTATTTCGTACCAAGCTCTTGTTCATGGCCTGCGTCCTTGGGATCCACGACTCGCAGCACGGCACTCATGACTTGACGCTCGCCGAGGCATTATAGATCAATCGATCCAATTCTACCCGCTCTTTCTACGATCGGATACCCACTACCTGCAGGCAAACCGGGCGAATATGAAGCCGTGACGGACTTCCTTGAAAGTCGGCTTGGGGAGCAAATGCTCGTACTCGACGTATCGCTTTGTGTACGTAATAAGGGCAACAGACCGCGTGCCGGCCCCGCGCTCGCCCCCCAACGAGGCCCGTGGTCCGGGGACCGAGCCTGTGGTGATTAGTCTTCTCAACTGGTCAATGTTGAGCAGACGGCACCTCGAGTCGTCATATCCTAGTCCGTACGCGAACTCACCTTCCCTGTCCAGCAGATAAACGTCACTGCGCTTGTAGGTCCAGCAGACCGCCGCCGCCAGGTAGTTGTCTGAGACGAGAATAGTACCCGGGCTGATTTTGTCCTTCTGTTGCGCCAGAAATTCACCCGGAGTCTTCTTCTGGATAGATTGTGCGGGTATGACGAGCTGCGCGCAGAACATGAAGACCGCGGGGCCGGCGGCGAAATACACCAATTTTCTTCGATAGTCCGTGGCTGTTGCCGCACGACGCCCCAAGAATGTCCACGTCAACAAGGCAAAGCTCACAAGAATAGCTTTCCACGTCTCTTGTGGATTGTAGAACCTGGAGCCCTCGGACGTGGTCTGATGTACGATCAGGAGAGCGATCAATGCCACGGCTATAACCGCCAGAGTGTAGGCCACGACGGTGAACGCCTTTGTTTTCTCACGCGCAAAGTACTTCAGCAGACCCACGCTCGCAAGAACGGCAAGAGCAGGAAAACAGGGTAGGATGTAGGTGCCGAGCTTGCCTCTCGACGCGGAGAAGAACAGAAAAGGCAGACTAAGCCAGCAGAGGGCAAGACGCACTATCGGGTCCTTCCCATGAACGTGCTTGAGACCCTTGACGACGGAGCCAACGAGCAGTGTCCAGGGCATCGCTCCTCCCATAATGACAGGAACATAGAACCAGAAGGGATAGGGATGTTGCCCTCCTTTGGGTGAAATGAACCGATCGACATGCTCGACCCAGAAGAAGTATCGCCAGAAGTCGGGTTGCCTGAAATAGATCGCGATGCTCCATGGGAGAGCGAAGAGAAGCGTCGTGACCAGGGGCACCCAGGCCGTTCGCAAAAGGGACTTGAGCCTGCGCTGCCAGAGCATAAGTGGGACGATGACGATGGCGGGAACCACAAGAGCGATAAATCCCTTCGTCAGAAAGGCAAGGCCACAAGACAGGCCCGCCAGCGCGAGCAGCCACCAGCTTGGATTGGGGATGCCCGTTTCTCCGCCACAAGAAGTCCCCAGCGGGGCATTCTCGATTTTCGCTGACCCGCCTCGCGCATCGCTCGACAGCCCCCCCGTCCCGAGTCCCAATTTCCGTCCATCGAGTTTCGGGCGCCGAGCATCGGTGAAGTAGGCCCAGAAAGAGAAGACGATGGCCGCGGTCACGAACAGGGATATGACGCTGTCGAGAACGCAGAAAGACCCGATCGCATACACTTCAGGGAACAGCAGAAAAATGGCGGTAGCGAGGGGCGCCGTCAAATCGTCGCGCGAGAATCTCCGGACAAAGGCGAACAGGAGCAGCGCCGTCAGCCCAACCGCGATGGCCGACGGGAAGCGCACGGCGAAAGCGTTCTCGCCAAAGAGGGCGATGGCCGCGGCGTTGAGCCAGTAACCCAGCACAGGTTTCTCGAAATACCGCAGACCATCGAGATGCGGGACGATCCAGTTGCCCGTCTGAAGCATCTCCCTGGGAATCTCGGCATATCGAAATTCGTCGGGAACAACCATCGGACGCACGCCAAGCGGGACAATGTACAGCAAGAAAAAGATCCCAGTTCCCGCTATCAGTACGCTTCTACGTTTCAATATATGTTCCATGTAGTGTTGACTCTTGAGCAGGGTGCCGATCAGTCCTGTCGGGATGGTGAGATGTACGTGTAAGGCATCTGATAGTAGTCGAAGATGTCTCCGGCTCGATGGCCTGTGAGCTTCTCCAAAACGTAGGTCATATTCAGCCCGATCCCGACGTAGCCGTAGCGATGTGTGCCATCGAAGTAATCGTTGTCGCCGGATACGTAGCCTCGCGTGTAGTAGCCCACCTGCACCTCCAGAGCCTTCAGGATGGGGTTGTCCGTTTGAAGCCAACCGCCCAGCTTGAAGGCGAGCAGGAATTTCTGGCCCGAGTAATCGGTGAAGACGTCAAATCGCTCCCCTGTGCGTGCGGCCGGCGAGGGAAACCACTCCCACCGGAAGTCTACCCTGTCTCGGATGGCGGGAAACCGATGGCGCACATAGGCCATGCCCGCCCCCGCAGCGTTCATGATCTCATCCTGCCAACTGAACCCCTGGCTCTTACTGAAACCATCGCCGATCTCGATCAGCGACATTGTCAGCAAGCTGTTCGAAGCGCCGATCAGAATCGCGTCGTTGTCGGAATACCCCCAGTCCCTATAGATGCGATTGTAAACGCTCGCCAAGGCGTAGCAGGTGAAGACATGACCGAGCTTGTCGGCGCCACCGTAGGGCGTGTCACCATCGAACCAGCCTTCGTTCGCCGTGCGGAACGAGTGGCTCCCATAATCCCACCCCACCACGCCAATGGCCGCAATGGTGCTGACGGTCCCCACGTTTAACGCGAGGACCTTTTTTTCCTTCGGCCAGTGACTTATTGACCGCAAAGAGCTGAAGAACGAGCTGTTTTCTTCTGCACAGGTGTTGGGTTCGTCAATCTGCCCGGCGAAGATAGAACCGGCCAAGCTATAAGGCAGGGTCGCTTGCTCAGACCTGAGATCAGTCTGCATTCCCACGCAGAGGGCGCCCACGATTAGAAAACTGTGACAGAAGTCTAACTCCAACTTTATATCCTTCTTGAGTATGTGTTGCCGAGCCAAAATTCGATGAGTCTGATTCCTATAGATCGATTCTCAGGGAAAACACGACGCAGTCCCTATGCCCGATCTTACCATGAAATCGGACGTGTGCCTTCTGCACAATATTGTCAGGCAAAGCGTCAAAATAAACATCCCGCGCGACGAAATACGTCTGCGGTGGTTGTTGCAGGAGCTGCTCCGCGTCCCCTATGAATACGGGCGTCACCGGTTTGCTCACGTTGGCCATGAGCTTGATGTCGTCCCCATCTGGGCCAATCCGGTAAAAGGCGATGGTAGCCGGCCCGGCCGGCAACAAACTGTCCAGCCTTTCCGCAAAGGGCCTCGTGCTTTCCCGGGAGAATGTCATGGGACTGATAACCCATACATAGAGAGCGATGAAAGCCAAAACCGCCGGAACGATCACCAGTGAATCGCTCTTAGGGAATTCGCCGAATCTTCGAGACCATCTCGGATACGTGACGATCAGGGCAATTAGAAGACCGAAGACCGCAAGGCCGGGGAACGCGGGTATTGCTGTAAAATATGGATTGGGCACGCACAGGACCGCCGCGCCGACGCCCGCCCCAATGGGGAAGATTCGGCAGAACCCAAGGAAGGTTCTTCTGACCTGGGACAAAAGACCTTCCGCTGCCGGATGGACAAACACAAAAGAAGCCAGTAACGACAAGGCTGGAACTATGGGCAAAATATAGCGCGTCTTTTTGCTCCCCGGTATCGACATGCCCACCAGGACGATGACGACCCAGAAGATCAGATGCCCCAACAGACGTTCACTGGGAGTTCTCGGCTTAGGCGCGTTCTTATAGAGAGCAATGCCAACGACAAAGGCCAGCGGGAAACTCACCGCATAAGAGGTAAACGCTTTCACCACGTAATAGAAGTAGTTGCCTCTATAGTAACCGGTCCGCGAGGCGCCTTGTGCTTGAATCACCCTTGTGACCAAGTTCCCCCCTCCTTGTCGATACGCGGCCGCCAACAATACGGCCAAACACAATGCAAACAGGCAGAGGGCCGTCAAACCAAGAATAAGGCATCTCTTGTACTGTCTCTCCCACAAAAAGAAGCCGAAAGTCACCGCGGCGGGGATCACCAGCCCGATGGGACCGCGAAAGCCAAATCCCATGACGAAGAACAAAGGAATAAGCCACAGTCTTTTTGGCCGGCCCAGGACGTTGGCGGAGTACGCTGCATAAAAGCACAACGCGGTTGCCAGAGACGTGTATTGATCCAATGAGATGCTGCGGGATTCGTCGAGAAACTCATAGGTGAACAGCGCGAATAGCACCGCACCGATTCCCCATGCCCGGGATTGCAGCGCGCCGATACGGTATATGACAACCATGACCAAAGCTGAAGTCACCGCCGTGGGTAATATTGCGGACAACACCGTCACTTTCCCGAATGGCAAAGACAGTAAATAGATCAGAAACGTTGACGTTACAGGATAATCCGGATAGGGATTCCCGTAAGTCGTTGGAAATAGACTCGGTCCGTGGCGCAGCATTTCCTGGGCGAACAAGGCAAAACGATTCTGAAGGCCGATGAATTCCGAGTTCAATCCGACGGAGAATACCACAACGCCAAATGCGAATATTGCCAGAGAACACCGGCTTGTCCGGGCACTTTTCAGGTGAAACATGATTATGAGTGCCTTTCCAAAGACCGGTCGTTTTTCGGCAGGCGGGGAGGCCCGTCGGATTGGCAGCAAACCCATCCCTCGCGGCCACGAATCTCCCGGCGGACAATACCCGCTCGATCCGGAACGGTCGATCCATCGAGCAGCTTCCCAAGAGGTAGGAACGACAATCCTTGTGCCTTGGCCATCTCCAGGAACTGTTTGAACAAACCCAGGCGGGTGATGCCCTCGACCTCGGCATGGATCGTGAGCACGTTTAGCTTCTCAGGCTCGATCAGCGAAAGCATGTGCTCGTTGTAGTTGTCGTCGGATATGCCGTCGCGACCGACCACTTCGTCGTACGTCGGCAGGGTAACGGGAATCTGGGGCTGAAGAGATTTTCTGCCGTCCACGATGGGCAGGAATATACTTTGGCCCCGGCAGTCACTGTTGTACACAAAAGGGAAGCGTTCCTTCGCCAGAAGAACTGCTTGCGTGCACCGCCATCCGGGCGCCGCCGAGCACGTGGGAGACTCGCCTAGAACCTCCGCCAGCAGACCATAGCCTTTGCGGAGTTCGTCATAAAGAGCCTCGTCGCTCATGACGTCCGCGCGGGCCTGCCAAGCGTGGTGGTCCCACGCATGCAGACCGACTTCATGACCGGCGTCGAACGTGGATCGTATTATCGACCCCAGCTTCTTGCCGATGACGGATCCCGGCCAGAGTGTGCCTCTTAGAATAATATCCCATCCGTACAGACTCGATGCCTTCGTTCTGAGCATCTTTCGCAGAAAGGCGGGACGAAGCAACCGCCACAGGTGCCGGCCCATGTTGTCCGGGCCCACCGAAAAGAAGAACGACGCCCCTATGGAGTGGGTGGCAAGCAGTTTACACAGGTTCGGCACGCCGCGTTTGGTCCCCCTGAAGGTGTCGACGTCAATCCTCAAACCGATTTTCATGAACCTTCAACTCCAGGGGCTTTCACGTTCGCTTCGTACTCTTAATCAACGGACTCGCTCTTGTGGACTGCACGTTCTGGTAATTGCCCGCCATCAGGAGGCGAAACGGAGACAATGTCTTGTCGTGCTCTCGTCTTCACGTGCGAATCCTGCCCAAACTCGCCCGAGACGATACTTTCGCGCAGGAAGAAATCGAGCGTTTCTTCCACGGATTGCTCCAGCCTCACCGTCGGCGCCCATCCAAGCAGTTTCTCCGCGTTGCGAATGCTGGGTTTGCGGTACTGGACGTCCTGGTAACCGCTTCCGTAATAGGAGCCGCTCTCGATCACGCGGAAGCCCGCAAAAGGGGGGAATCTATGGCGCAGCGGATGCTGCTCGAACTTGGCCAGCAGCAGTTCTGCAAGTCCTCGGATGCTAGTCTCGTTGTCGGGATTGCCGACGTTGATGATCTTGCCGTCGCAAACGCCGTTCTTGTTCTCGATGATTCGATACAGGCATTCCACGCCGTCGGATACGTCGGTGAAGCAGCGCTTCTGCGTGCCGCCGTCGATCAAGAGAATCGGTGTGCCTTCGACCAGATTGAGGATGAGTTGCGTGATGGCCCGCGAGCTGCCGATTCGGGCGGACGTCAGGCTGTCGAGCTTAGGCCCGATCCAGTTGAACGGCCGGAATAGTGTGAAGTTAAGCCCCTCTTTCTGTCCATAGGCCCAGATGACCCTATCGAGCAGTTGTTTGCAGCACGAATAGATCCATCGCTGCATTCGGATCGGCCCGAGTACCAGCCTGGAGTTGTCCTCATCAAATTCCTTCTCATCGCACATGCCATACACTTCAGAAGTCGATGGGAACACGATCCGTTTTCGATACGCGACACAATGCCGGACGATCTTGAGATTCTCTTCGAAATCCAGCTCGAAAACGCGTATCGGATTGCGCGTGTATTCGATCGGCGTCGCAATAGCAACCAGAGGAACAACGATATCGCATTTTTTGACGTGATATTCCGTCCACTCGCGATGGATGGAAATGTCACCTTCCTCGAAATGGAATGCGGGTTTGTGGACAAGATGCTGGATATAGTTCGACCGAATGTCCATTCCGTGCACGTCATATTTGCCGCTCTGAAGCAGCCTCTGGCTCAGCGCGTTGCCGATGAAGCCGTTCACACCAAGAATCAGGACGTGGTCTTTTTTGGTAATCTCGATCCGTCTGTCGGAGCTTGGCCCGAATCTCATTCCCTCGACGAGATTAAGCTCGGCGGCCAGTTG
Organism: Sedimentisphaerales bacterium; assembly: GCA_037381725.1. Classification (GTDB taxonomy): domain Bacteria; phylum Planctomycetota; class Phycisphaerae; order Sedimentisphaerales; family Anaerobacaceae; genus JAFGTG01. Next base: position 4,342 of record JARRQQ010000041.1, on the reverse strand, counting down.
GATGCCATTCATGTAGACGCCCTTAGCCACCTGGCCGAAATCCACACGCACGGCCCCTTCGCCGCACAAGATCACGAAGGGGTCTACCGAAAGGATCGTGCCGGGACTTAGTTCCTCGCCCGAATAAGACACTTCGGACACCGCCCAGAACAGGCATTTCTGATTGGCAATGTAGCTGAAGGCTCCCGGATAGGGTCGGGTCACGGCGCGAACGAGATTCCTGACTTGCCGAGCCGTGCCGGTCCAGTCGATCTCGCCGTCTTCCGGCCGGCGGCCACCATAGTAGGTCGCCGTAGAATGGTCCTGGGACGTGCGCGGTGCCGTGCCGTCTTTGATTTTCGGTAGGATCTCGTCGAGCAGGACGGACGACGCCTGGGCGGTTTTTTCATGCAGCGATGCGGCTGTGTCGTCGTCTGCAATAGCGATCTCTTTCTGGCCAACGATGTCCCCGTCATCGGGTTTGGGTGTCATGTAATGCAACGTCACGCCCGTCTTCTTTTCGCCGTTGACCAGGACCCAGTTAATCGGGCATCGCCCCCGATACTTGGGCAAGAGCGAACCATGCAAATTGAGGCATCCTCGCGGCGGAATGTCCAGAATGGGCGGCTTGATCATGTTACGATAGTAGAAAGAGAAGATGATGTCCGGGGCGAATTCCTTGATCCGTTTGACCCATAGCGGATGGTTGACGTCCTCGGGCGCGAAAACCGGAATGCCCCGCGAGGCGGCAAGCTCCGCCACTGAGTTGAACCAGATATTTTCCTGGGCGTCATCTCTGTGCGTCAGGACCGCTACGACTTCAAAATCGTGCCGAAGCAGCGCCTCGATGCCGACACAGCCAATATTGTGATAAGCTAAAGCGATTGTCTTCATACCATAACCCTATAGTTGTTTCGTGTGTGAATTTCCTTTTCTTGACCGCCTCCACGGACTACCCGCTGTACGAAATAACGTGGACGACCTCTGACGTCGTAATAAACGCGCCCGAGATACTCTCCAAGCAAACCCATCCCGATGAACTGCGCGCCGACGAAAATAAAGAGGATCGCAAACAGAGTGAAGACACCCGCCGCCGCCCACGTGGCGCCATAGATCAACCGCATCACAAGAAGGAATATACCAAATCCGATCCCCACCAGCGATACGAACAAGCCCATAATGCTCAACAATCGCAATGGGAACGTCGTCATGCTGGTCAGCAAGTCGAACTGCAGGTTGATGAGCTTCCACAGGCTGTACTTGTGGCCAGCACGGGAATGAACGTGCTCCTTTCGTCACATTGAAGGATGGCATCAATGACGTGCCGGCGATAGGCACGCAGCATACAGCCATAATCGTGCATCATGACCCCCGTGGCCTTCTGGGCAACCCTATTGACCACCGCCGAAGCCATCCTCCGGAAGATGCTGTCGCGCCTCGGAACCCTCAAGCTACCGACAACGTCAAATCCTTCCTCGATCTTTGCGACAAGCCTGGGAATTTCCTCGGGCGGGTTTTGCAGATCGGCGTCGAGAGTGACAACGATGCTTCCTCTCGATTGCTCGAAACCTGCTATGACCGCAGCATGTTGCCCATAGTTCCGGTTCAACAGCACCCCCACGATCTTGCCGTTATGCTTCCTGGCCGCTTCCGTGATGAGTTCCTGAGAACCGTCCTTGCTGCCGTCATCCACCAGGATCAGCTCGTAAGGTCTTCGCATGGCGTCACACGTTCCAACGCACCGGTCGATAAGCGCATCGAGGTTCTTCTGCTCGTTGAAAACCGGGATAACCAGGGACAGCAAAGCCACGGAGTCCGTGCGTTGTGGCTGACGAGTCGAATCGAGCTCGGCACTATCTTCAAAAACACTCGCGCCGTCGTCCCGGTCACGCCGTCCATCTGGAAGAAGAGGTTCCGGAGGGGTCTCGACCCGCGGACGGACCATCTCTACTTCCCCGCGCGTCTCACGATCCACGCCACGTACCTTTCTTTGTGTCTTTCCCATGGGTTTGTCTTCTCCGTCAAAGTCGGGCTGTCCACGACGTCCGCCCCGAGGACGTTGGCCAGCTCATCAGCATACCACTCGTGTGAGACGAGCACCTTTGCCGGGCGGCTCGACGCGATAAAGTCTCGTGCGTCCTCTTGAGTATTCAGGAACCGCACAGGCGCAGGCAGGCTCAAGTAGAAGAGCATTTCATACGGTATCTTCCGAAAGAACCCGACGTCACCGGGCTCAAGCCCCGGTACTTCCGCCTTCAACTCCGTAGAGAAACTCTTCAGAGGGTGTCCCCTACTGAGCACGTTGTACGGCCAGCAGAAAAACCCTCCCATCACAACAACCGACGTCATGATTAGAGGAGCCAGTTCTCGCGAGCCCCCCGTCAGTTGGGCCGCGGCGGCAGATGACCAGCGTCCCAGGACGAAGCAAGCGATCGCCACAACACCCAATAGCGAGGTCCCCAGTGCCAATGCCGTCGGAGGCATGAATTCCAATCGTTCTTTCCGTGTGGGCCCAAAAACGGGACTCACGATTGCACCGACAACCACCGGCAAAATCAAGCCCGTCCGGACATTCGTAACCAGTCGCCGCCATTTGGCTTCTCTGGCCAGGGCAGGGCAAAGGGCCGCCAGCAGTGCACAGAATGAGAGGATGGGCAGGATGTAGTAGCCTCTTCTAGATCCCGAGGCCGTGAAGAACGCGAAGATAAGCGTTGTTGAGATGGCAAGCCACTTGCTCGGCCAGTCGAGATGCTCGAACGATGCGGCAGAGCCCCACAACGCCATCATTGCGGCCGCCGCCCAAAATACGATCGTCGGAGTTTTGTCCGGTGGATCCTTCATGCCTATTTCTTCAAGACTTCCTTGATCGTGTTTACCACGTCGTCGACATCGTCCACGGTCATGTCCGCAAACAAGGGCAACGAGCATATCCGGTCGGAATTCCACTCGGTATTCGGCAACGTCCCGCGCCCCATGTCCATCGTCTCTCTGTAGTATTTCTGAAGATGGACGGCCCGAAAGTGAAGTCCCGTTCCCATGCCTCGCTGTTTCAGCGCACTCATGAAATCTTCCCGGCTGAAGCCCGCCTTATCCGTATCCAGCCGCACAACGAACAGATGCCAGGCGTGCTTCATCGGATAGGCGGGGTCCGAGAGCGGCATGATCTCATCGACCTCGCGCAGCCGTGCACGATACCTCAATGCCAGTTCCGTTCGCTTGCCGTTCAATTCATCAACGCGAGCCAATTGGCTCAAGCCCAGGGCCGCCGATATGTCCGTCATGTTGTATTTGAAGCCCGGCTCTAGTACCTCGGCCTGCGGAGATCTGCCTTGCGTGTGCCGGTCGTAGGCATCTACGCCGAGACCATGAAACTTCAACCGCCGAACGCGATCCAGCAAGTCCTTATCGTCCGAACAGAACATGCCGCCTTCGCCGGTCGTCATATTCTTGATGGGGTGGAAAGAAAAGATCGCCGTACCATGGCGGCCAACCCGTTCATCCTTATACCGCGTACCCAGGGCATGAGCTGCATCTTCCAGAAGGAAAATGTTCCGCTCTTCGGCCAGTTTGCGAACAGGACCGATATCAAAGGGTGCGCCGGCAAAGTGCACGGGTACAATCAGCTTCGTCCGCGCCGTCACACATTGCTCCACACTGTCCCGCGAAACCATCAGCGTATCCCTATCAATATCCGCAAACACCGGTTTGGCCCCGGCCAGGACAATCAGATTCGCCGTCGAAACCCACGTCATCGACGGTGTTATAACCTCGTCGCCCGGGCCGATGCCGAGCGCCTCGATCGCCAGATGCATCCCCGCCGTCGCCGAGGACAACGCCGCCGCGCCGGCGCAGCCCACGTAATCACAGAATTTCTGCTCAAACTCGGTAGCCTTCGGCCCGGTCGTAATCCACCCCGAGCGCAGAACCTCGCTGACGGCGGCAACATCCGCCTCCGTGATCGACGGACGCGAGAATGGCAGAAACTCACTCCGCACGGGTCGTATCCTTACCATTCGTCTCAGCTACCGAGACATCCTTGTTGATGAGCCAAGCCTTCATTTTCTTTTGCCGTTTCTCGGGACTCTCCCAAGAGTAAGCCGCTTCCACGTATGCCGGGCGTTCGGGCAGCATCGACGCAATCGATTCAGGAACATACCTTCCTTCAGAGACGACCATTCCCGGCTGCTCACTTTCGACGAAGGCCCGCAAGGCCGCTTCATCGGTTAGCCACGTTATGGGCGGGTTCCATTTCATGTAGAAGAGCACGCTGCCTTCGTATTTGTGCCAGAATGCGACGCGCTCGTGAGGCAATGCTTGAGTGGCCTTGCTCAGGCTAAGCGCGAAGGGCCTTCCGCTTCGGCGG
>JARRQQ010000040.1:0-11660 GCA_037381725.1 Sedimentisphaerales bacterium | reverse complement strand
TACTTATCTGACAGGACCCGTAAAACCCATGCCCCCGGCCAGCAGGCGCCCCGCCGGCATGACTGACGTTGCATGGCAGCTTCGCAACTGGTACAACTTCGTCTGGCTGTCCGGAGACGGGCTGGTGGAACAAGCATGCCACAGCGTGGACAAGATTGCCTGGGCGATGAACGGTGTCCTCCCGATCAAGGCGGTGGCCACCGGCGGTCGTCAATTCCCGAACAACGAGGGCAATATCTTCGACCACATCGACGTCTTCTACGAGTTCCCCAACGGCGTTCGCGCGTTCATGGCTCAACGCCAGATCAACAATTGCTACAGTGACAATTCGGACTATCTCATGGGCGCCGACGGCTTGGGCACCATCAAGGGCTGGAATGATCCCGTCATCACGGGCAAAACGTCCTGGCAGTATAAGGGTCCCAAGGGGGACATGTACCAGATCGAGCACGACGAATTGTTCGCGTCCATCCGCAGCGGCCGACCCATCAACGACGGCATCTGGATGGCCCACAGTACGCTCATGGCTCTCATGGGACGCACGGCAGCCTACACGGGGAAAGAAATCACCTGGGACCAGGCCATGAATTCCGAGCAGAAACTCGTGCCCGACAATTTGACGTGGGACATGGACCTGCCCATCAGGCCGATGGCCATGCCGGGAAGGACGAAGTTGGCGTAGCGGTTAATAGAATCCGAACTCCCGTGCGGCGTCAAAGAGCGCGACGATGTTCTCCGCTGGGACGCCGGCCTGGATGTTGTGGACGTTGTTGAACACGTATCCGCCGCCCGGTTTGAAGATTTCAATATTCTCGCGAACGTGTTGCCTTATCTCGTCCGGCGGGGCGAAGGGAAGCTCGTGTTGTGTGTCGATGCCGCCGCCCCAGAAGACGAGGCGGTCGCCGTATCGGGCCTTCAACTCTCGCTGGGCCATGTTCGCGGCACTAATCTGGACGGGATTTAGAATGTCAATGCCGTTGTCGAGCAGATCGGGGATGTAGTTCATCACGGAGCCGCATGTGTGGTACCAGACCTTGGCGGAAGTCAGGGACTTGATGTGCTGGACAAGTCTCTTCTGGCGAGGCTTGACGATCTCTCTGTAGAAGATGGGATTGAACAAAGGCCCGGCCTGACCGCCGATGTCATCGCCGATCATCACCACGTCAACCAGGTCGCCGATCTCGGCGAGGAAGACGTCGTAGTAGTCCATCCAGAAAGCTAGCATCTTATCTAGCAGAGCTTCGCAGAAAGCCGGATTCTCGATCATATCCGTGAACCATCGCTCCAGGCCCCGCATGTACCAGCAGGTTTCGTACACCACACCTCCGATGCCGGTCGATAGTGCATATGGCGGCGTTTGGCTCCGCAGCCGGAGTGCTTCTTCGCGAAGGCCCGTAAAACGCGTTGGATCATTGCCTTTGGGAAAAGGGTAATCCGCCAAGTCCTCGATGGCGGCCTCTGCGAGCGGGTGGTAGGATATGTCCATATAGAGCGGTCGGTCGTCGGGCATTGACCAGACGACACCGAATTCGTCCCTGAGATCGTGCCAGAGCCTGCCGTCTCGCGTGTCCTGCTCAATGCCTCCCTCGAAGCTATCCGGCCCGTGGGCGAACACGTAGCGAATATCGACGCTGAAACGTTCCAGGACTTTTTCACACGGCCGGGCAAGCTGCTGAACCGGGTCCATAATCACGATTTCATCTTCGATGCCCAGATAATCGATCAATTCGCTGTAAGCTTTCCGATGTATCCCCGTTTGGAATCCGCCGAGGTCGATGGGGACTCTGTCGGGAGCCTCGTGGTTCAAGGCCTTCAAAACGCGCTGTCGCGAACTCATTGTTTCTTTTCGTATCATCATCTAATTTCCGCGAGAAGCAATGTAATTGCCGGCGCCGATCAATACGGTGGACAACACAACGATCAGGATACCACAAACCACGATTGTCAGCGTCCGGCGGCTGGAGCCTTTCCATTCGCGCAGCAATAGCGCCCAGACATTGCTGAACACGATGATGAAGGCCATGTGCAGCGTCCAGCTTGAAAAGTTGTACCTGCCCATCTTGGTCGTGCCCATCCCGTAAAACATGAACTGCAAGTACCACGTGATGCCCGCCAACGCAGAGAAGAAGTAGTTGCCCAAGAGTGCTCCGTCGCGCGCGTGCACGTAGTCTTTGGCCGAGCGATTCTTGATATTGAGGATAACGCACCAAATGAAATTCGTCGTGAAACCGCCAGCCAGAACGACGACGAGGACGGGGCTGTTTTGCCAGAGGGGATGGACGCCCTGCTCGACGGCCAGATCGGCGACGGGTTTGCCGGACGCGATCCCGTAGGCCATACAACTGCTCATCACGCCGGCAAAGACAGCGACAAACAACCCTTTGAGAAAATCGAATTCCTTAATGCTTGCGCGTTTCTGCTCGGCCGAAAGCTCGTGCTCCTTGGACATCCCGGCCCAGCCGCAAACGGCAATCCCGGCCAGACAAACCATGACCCCGCCTAAGATCACCCACCCGGAAACGTGCGTGACCAAATCAACAAAGGTGCCGCTGAATATGGGCGGGATGATCGTACCAAACGCCGCACAGAACCCTAGCGCGATGGCATAGCCGAGGGACATCCCTAAGTATCGCATCGAAAGCCCGAACGTCAGGCCGCCGATGCCCCAGAGCACGCCGAAGATGTAGCTCCAGATGACACTACCGACGGGCGCTCGACCAAGCAAAGACAAGGTATCTTCAACGGTCAGGGCCGCAACGAGCCAGGGCGCGATGATCCAGGAGAATACGCCGCCCACAAGCCAATAGCTCTCCCACGCCCATTGGCGGACCTTCTTGAACGGGATGTAGAAACTCCCCGCCGCAAAGCCCCCAATCGCATGCAGAAGGACGCCCAATGCAACCATAAGGAAAACTCGGCTGGTGTTACTTTTGCGTGACCTGTTTCAGAGCAAACGGCTCGAAAAGCCCATAGTCCAGCGTGTGATAGTCTTTGCCCGGCGGCGGACCCGTCTCGGGGCCTTTCTGGAACATGCCGGGCCAGGCACTGCCCACTGCCGTGCCCGCGTGGTGCGGCCCCAGGGTATTTTTGAGTGTACCGATGACGATCACTTCGACCATGTTCGTGCCCGGCTTGACTAAATCCGTCACGTCGCATTGCCAGGGCTGATACGCAACATATCCCGCCAGCTTTCCATTGACATTGATCTCGGCTACACTTCCATACCACTTCGGAATCTGAACGAGATACCGTCCCGCAGGGCTTGCGATATCGAACGTCTGCTTGTAGGAAACGCCCGCCGCATAGAACGGATAGCCCTGCTCTTTCCAGCTACCGAGCTTCAGCGCCGGCTCGGTTTCACCCACGATCAGGAACCCCGAATCGGTCGGTTTGAGTGTGAGGGTCCCGAGAATATAAGCGGACTCCAACTCGTGATACACGGTAAAGGGTGACGCTTTGATTGTCACGGCGTTCTCGCCGAGCCTCGCCGCGTCTGCTATATCAATCTTGCCGAAGGATTTATCCAGCCACCACGAACCTACTTTTGCCGAGACGGGTATTCCGTTGCACGTGATTGAGTACAAGTCCGGCCGCTCGATAACGATGCAAAGTCGTTTCGGTAAGCGCTGCTGGATCGTGAACCGATATGTCGCCTCGAAACCGCTGTCGGGGGCAAACGTCTTTGTGATAATCTCATCTCGAAACTGAACGCCGCTGTCCCACGGATCGCGGGGCAATCCGTTCTTCTGAAACGCGAATTGGTTCGCCTTATAGAAATAAATGTTCTTCTTTGTCTCACCGCCCGCGGTGACATCGACGTAGTCCAGCGTCAACACGTTGTCCTCCACGGGGTGAATTTCAAGCTCGCCGTGTGAGGGCATGACTTTGGCCGTCTTCTCCATCTTGTGCGCGGGCTTTTGTGCCTTGTCGGACAGGAACAGCACAAGGCTCCCGCACGGACTAAGCTCGAAACGCATTCTCACGCCGTCTCCAGCCCTTTTAAACGGATATGGGGAAATCCTGGCTGTTTCCGGGTCCCATTCTTCCACGCCTTGCATCGCCGATCTAACGAATCCCGCCGAAGGCTCCTCGGTACTCGTATTGGCCAGCATCAGAAATTCGCCGTCCCCAATTGTGCGCCTGTGGTGGAATAGTACGCCTTTGTCGCCCGCATCGCGTTCGATGGCAAATCCGTCCTTCGAGCGTGCTAACAGCACGTGCGGCACCTGCGCCGGCTCGACGCGCTTGAAGCCTGGATACTTGGCCGCTTCAACGCCCCAATCTGATGGTTGCCCATCAACAAGAGTTGGCGTTTCCCCACAGCAGAGGACCACTCCGCCCGCCTTCAGGTACTCATCGAGCAGATTCATTGTGCGCTGGTTGAGATTCTCGGTCAGGGGTGGCAGAACCACCGTATCATAGGCACGCTGTCCTATCTTGAATCGCTTCCCCTCGACGGAACCGTGCCGGCCGATGATGTCTTCACAACCGATATCGTATTCAACTTGGGCACTCTCTAACGACAAAACCATCTGCTGGAACTGGCTGCCGATGTCGCCGAGCCGTTTCTTTGGGATCGAATTGCCCTGGTATATCCACGCGGTGGTGGTCGGTTCGATCACGAGAATCCGATTGACCTGCTGTCCATGTGACATAACCAGCGACAATCTGGCGAAGTATTCGGCCAGCACGTGGTACGCCCTCCACCAAGGCTCGTGATAGGAGAACGACTGCGGATGGTCACGCTTGCGGGCGCCTCGGATCGTGATATACGACAAATGCTGATCGAGCGTGTTGACGCCCAGCACGTAAAGCCAGTCGCCGATGCGCTTCATGTCCTCGAAACGCAAGTCCCAACCGCCCGCGCCGTAGGCCTCACACAAGGTCCTCTTTGCCCCAAGCTGATTGGCCACGCTCGAAAGCTCCTTGACCGACCGCACGTTGCCGAACTGGGCGTGCACGTCCTCGCGGTACTGATTCATCAAGATGTCAATCGCCGGCCTCTGGTGCCAGGCATACATCGCCATATTATCCGGTGATCTCAAGCAGTTCGGCCACTCGTGCTCCCAGTAGTGGCCCGTGAACTCAAGGTTATGTTGTTCGCAATAATCATGGTACGGCTTGGCCCATCGATCGATGAACAAATCGAGCAGCACCTGGACGTAGTTATGTCTGACGCGCTTCCAGTCGCCGACCGGCCGGGCCAGGCTGGGCAGGTTGTCGATCAGACTGTATCCCCAACGCTTCTCGAACGCATCGGGCAAATCATCCGCCCACGGCAACCCACCCGCCGGACCGATGTGAGGCTCATCCGTAAAGACGCCGGGGACGCGCTTGCCATATTGATCGCCTATCTCGCGGGCATAGGTGTCCATCGTGATGGCCAGAAACTTCTGCGTTACGCCCGGAGTCAGCAGGTTCACGTAGAACTTACCCCCGTACCAGGGTGACGTGCCCGCGTGCCGTAGCGACGCCACGAGGTACTTACCCTTGGGAAATTGTGCGCCGGCTTTCACTTCGCTCGAAACGTTCCGAAACCCACTCTGATCGATACGAAATGACGCTACAAAATCCTCGTCGGCTCGCCCCGCTGAGTCCCGCTCTTCGATGGCCAAGCCCAAACCACGGGATTCGGGCATTGCCTCGGGGACAAAGCCGCCAGCAAAGCCCGATGGATACGAGTTCTCATCGTAGATCCAGACGTTCATGTCAAGCTGCTCCGCTTCCTTCAGGGCGACCTTCCACAGCCTGAACCACTCCTGGGACAAGTACGGGGTCATCAAGCCGGGCCGGGGGTGTACAAAAACCTGCTTGACCTGCTGGGAGGCTAAATCCCGAAGCGTCCCGACGATTTCTTCGTCGGTCAGCCTGTCATTCCACACCCACAACGGGCTTGAATGATACTGTCGCGGTGGATCGGCGAACAGTGTTTTGATCGCAGCCGAATCGACGGCCTCCAATCGGCTTTGCGGGACCAGTCCCACACAGAAGAGAGCCGTCCACATAAATACACCCAGATTTGCGGAAATTGAATGTTTCATAGTTATCACCTCATTCTATACACCCATGCTCGACTGACTTTGAGCAAGAATAGCGGATATAGATTTGCAAAACAAGCTGTATCTTCGCAAATCATAACGGTACAGCTACCAGAGAACTGAGAGTTTTTGTGCGTCATGGGACAATGAGTAAAAATTTCCACAGCCGGCTATGGATTCGTTTGCCGCCGGGTTGTCGAATCCGTCTATCCGTGAAAATAGTATTCTGTCGCTCCCGAGTTCATCGGGATTGGTCCTCCTAGTCGCATCGCATAGAATATGCCAACCGGTCTCTTCCCAATTCTCCACGGTTTGTGTACAATGTAGCAGTAAGACCTGCCACACACGGACAGGCTTCGTCAGGTGTTCTGTTGACAATCTGAAACTCTAAGATCGGGGTAAACAAGATGCATAGAAACACTCTTTTTTCCGCGGTGACTTTTTGCTTGTGGACTCTCGCATTGGCTGTCCAGGGAGCGGAAGCTCCGCCTATTCCCAAAGGCTTTGCCGATGAACAGGCTGTCAGGACCGCGATCCTGCTTGGCCAGATCAAGCTGATCGATGCGATGAATATCTCCACGCCTGACGACATCGAGGAAATCCTCGGCGTCGAGTACGGCGCCGGCGGCCAACGAAAGCTCCAACTGGACCTGTACCTGCCGAAAGGCCGCACAAAACCGACGCCCGCTATTATCTTCATTCATGGCGGCGCCTGGAAGAGCGGCAAGCGCAGCGACATGAAGTTCTATTGTGTCAAATTTGCCGAAAAGGGATACGTGACTGCCACGGTTACCTACCGTCTGATGGACGAGGCCCCGTTTCCCGCGGCCGTCCGTGACGTGAAATGTGCCGTTCGCTGGCTGCGCGCCAACGCCGTCAAATACCAGGTGGATCCAAACCGCATCGCAGTCTCGGGGAACTCCGCCGGCGGGCACCTGTCCCTGATGATTGGGTATTCGGATGATCCGTCACTTGAGGGCAATGGCGGCAATAGCACCGTCAGTAGCCGGGTCAGCGTAGTCGTTGATTTCTACGGACCGACCGATCTGACCACCGACTTCGCCAGAAACCAGGGTCTCGTGCAGGATTTCATGGGCGGAAAGACGTTCGACGAAGCTCCTGATATGTACAAGTTGGCCTCTCCTCTCTTTCATCTGACAAAGGATGATCCTCCCACCCTCATCTTTCACGGAACTATCGACAGCACGGTCCCGATCGCCCAGGCAGACAAGCTGGCGGAGAAACTGAAGGAACTGGGAATCGACTACGTCTATGAGCGATACGACGGCTGGCCCCACGTCATGGACCTCGCCGAAGCCGTCAACCGGCGATGTGTCTATCAGATGGAGCAATTCTTCAAAAAGAATATTCCTCTTGACTAATCGCGAGGCAAGGTATGAAAAAAGCTATCGGCAGTACTTTCGTGATCATAATCGCTTGTATCTTCACACTTCTTTCCAGCACGACGTGTGGCCAACAAGCGGTGCTGCTTGAGGACGATTTCGACGGTCTGCGCCCAGGCATGTTTTCTGCGGGTGTCATCGGCGCTCACGCCGAGTACCACTACGTGCGTGAAACGGCGCCCCAGGGCAACTGGGTCGTCTCGTGTTTCACGACGGGCACGCCCGAGCAGCGCGCGTGGTGGGTGATCGAAGAAAAAGGCGACACGATGCTCGCGCAGACAATCAACTCCAGAAGCCGCCACTCACACCCGATGGCGTGCACGGTCGCGCGAGGCGGCGAGTTCTGGAAGGACTACGCGGTTTCGGTGCGTTTCTGTCCCCAGTCGGACAAAGGGCAGAGTGGTGTGGCATTTCGCTATCGGAATGATCGGTGCTATTACTTCTTCGGCGTAAAGGGCCGGAAGGCGATTCTGAAGGTAGTCAAAGACGGGATCGCCTACCGCAAACCCTATGAGAAGATTCTGGCGGAGAAGCAATGTGCCTGGAATCCCGGTGAGTTCTTGACGGCGACGATATCGATCGAGGGCAGCCGCATTCAGGCGAAGCTCGATACCGGTGTGGTCCTGGAAGCACAAGACTCGACTTTCGATGAGGGAAAGATAGCACTGACGGCGGATGTCCCAACAGAGTTCAGTTCGATTGCTGTCACGACAAGCACTGAAGAAGCCAAACGCGTTGAAAGAAGAATCGCTACCAAGGAGAAGGAGGAAGCACAGCTCCAGGCGGCCAATCCCAAGCCCGTGGTGTGGAAGAAGATCACCACGACGGGTTACGGGGTCGGACGCAATCTGCGGTTCGGCGATCTGGACGGCGACGGACGGATCGATATTCTGTTCGGGCAGGTGATTCATCACGGCCCGCAGGACCGCAACAGTGAATTGAGCTGCCTGACGGCGGTGAATCTCGATGGAAAAGTGCTCTGGAGGAAAGGAAAGCCGGATCTGTGGAAAAACCACTTGACGAACGACGTGGGCTTCCAGATTCACGACATTGACGGCGACGGCAAGAACGAAGCAATCTACTGCATGAACCAAGAAATCGTGGTGGCGGACGGCGCAACGGGCAAAATCAAGTACCGCAAGCCGACGCCGCTGAAGCCGAAGGGCGACCACGGCCCGTACAATGTCTTCCCGCGCATCCTCGGCGATTCGCTGTTCTTTTGCGATTTGCGAGGGCTTGGACGGGATCGTGACATGATCTTCAAAGATCGCTACCGTTACATCTGGGCAATGAACGACAAGCTCGACGTCCTTTGGACGGGCCAATGCAATACGGGACACTACCCTTTCGCTTACGACATCGACAACGATGGCAAGGACGAAGTCGCCATTGGCTATTCCATGTTCGATGACAACGGGACGAAACTGTGGTCGCTCGATGGAAAGATCCGGGACCACGCGGACGGCGTCGCCGTAGTGAGGTTCAAGAAGGACGCTGAGCCAACCATTTTCTATGCGGCCAGTGACGCCGGGGCTTTCTACACCGATCTGAAGGGCAACGTGCTCAAGCGTCACTTCTTAGGTCACGTGCAGAACCCGGCCATTGCGAACTTCCGCGACGATCTGCCCGGGCTCGAGATTGTGAGCATCAATTTCTGGGGTAACCAGGGCATTATCCATTACTTCAATTCCGACGGTGACGTGTATTATGATTTCGAGCCGGTCCAGTATGGCAGCATGTGCCTGCCGATCAACTGGACGGGAAAGAGCGAGGAATTCTTCGTGCTGTCCCCGGACGTAACCGAAGGCGGCATGTACGACGGCTTGGGGCGGAGGGTCGTTCGATTTCCGGCGGACGGACATCCCTACCAGTGCAACGCGGTGCTTGACGTGACGGGTGATTGCCGCGACGAAGTGGTCGTGTGGGACCCGTACGAGCTCTGGATCTACACACAGGACGACAATCCTAAGCAGGGCCGGCTCTACAAGCCCGAGCGAAATCCGCTCTACAACTATTCCAACTACCAGGCCACCGTCTCCCTTCCCGGATGGACGGAATGAGCTTGCTCGCGCTCTGCCTCGATGCGACCCGCGGCGCGTGCCTCCGTTCTTTCTCCAGATCAAAAAGAACGTGCAGCGTTCATAGATTTATCGTATCATGAGTGTGACATTCTTAGCGGTGAAGAAGGTTCTCGATGATTGATCCGAGGAGACGGCCATGAAGCATCTTAGTCTATTGATCTGCGGCCTTGTGCTGTGTGTAAGCTCGCGCGTAAATGGAGAATCCGCTTTCCGGGATATCCCTCTTGAGGAAGTCCAGGCCGCGTTCAATCGCCCGATACCGCCGCACCCGCGATTGTTCGCCACAGACAGCCAGGTGGCCCGCACTAGGACTCAACTCGAATCTCATCCTTCTTTGAATGTCTTCTTCCAAGCCATGCTGGCCAAGGCCGACGACATATTGGACCAGTCCCCCGTTAAGAGGGTTAAAACCGGACGGCGCCTGCTGAGCGTCTCGCGGCGATGCCTGGATCGAGTGATTCACCTCAGTGCGGCGTATCGCTTCACGGGCAAAAGACCTTATCTTCAACGGGCGGCAAAAGAAATGCTGGCGGCGGCCGCCTTCTCGGATTGGAACCCCAGTCATTTCCTGGATGTCGCGGAAATGACCGCGGCACTGGCCATCGGATATGACTGGCTGTACGACGGTCTATCGCCGGAAAGTCGTCAGACGATTCGACAGGCCATTCTGAAAAAAGGGCTTCAGCCTTCGTTGGGGAACAAGGGCTGGGTGCGCGGCCACAATAACTGGAACCAAGTCTGCAACGGAGGCATCACGCTCGGTGCTCTGGCCATCATGGAAGATCAACCCGAGCTGGCCCGGAACCTGGTTCACCGGGCGATCAACGGCGTCCAGGTCGTCATGAAAGGGTATGAACCGGACGGCGCTTATCCCGAAGGACCCGGCTATTGGGTCTATGTACCAGCTACAACGTCATCTTGCTTGCGGCTCTGGAGTCGGTGCTGGGAACGGACTTCAACCTCTCGCAAGCCTCCGGTTTCGCCCGCAGTGCGACTTACTACTTGCACGTCGCCGGCCCGACGGGATTGTATTTCAACTACCCGGACAGCGGTTCTAGAGGCGGTTTTCTCCCGACGGTGTTCTGGTTCGCGCACAGATATGACCAGCCGTCACTGGCTTGGCATCAATATCAAATCTGGAAAGACGCTTCACGGCACAATCCATCGGCTTTGGTTCAAAGCCGGTTCTCTCCGCTGGTTTTGCTCTGGTGTGACGGCAAGGAAGCAGTCCCCCAGGATCTTAGTTGGATGGGACGCGGAAGTAATCCTGTCGCCACGTTTCGCAGTTCCTGGACCGATCCGCAAGCCACGTACCTGGCCATCAAGGGCGGCTCGCCGGGCGTTTCGCACGGTCATATGGACGTGGGATCGTTCGTGATCGATGCTCAGGGAGTGCGCTGGGCGGCTGATTTGGGGCCCGAGAGCTATCACAAAATCGAGTCCCTAGGCATGGACCTTTGGGGCAGAAGCCAGGGCGCGGAACGCTGGCGCATCTTTCGCTACAATAATCTCTCGCACAGCACCCTGGTTGTGAACAGTCAGCATCAAAGGGTCGATGGAAGCGCACCCATTGTCCGCTATTCTGACAAAAAGGCATTTCCTCACGTGGTCTTCGACATGTCGCAAGTCTACGAGGGACAACTTGCTAAGGCACTTCGTGGTGCGGCCTTGCTGCCTTCGGGCCAGACTATCATACAAGACGAGTTCGCGGCGACCCGTGAGCGCGCAACGGTGCGTTGGGCTATGCTGACCCCGGCCGAAGTCGCCATCGAAAGCAGCAAGAGTGCTCTGCTCAAACAAAAGGGAAAGACCATGCGCCTAAGCGTGCTTACGGACAAGAAGATACAACTCAGGACCTACTCCACCGAACCGAAAGCGGACTACGACGCACCCAATCCGGGTACGCGTCTGGTCGGTTTCGAAGTGTCCCTATCTTCCGGACAGACGGCCCATACGGCTGTAATCCTGAGCCCGCCGGGTGCCAAGCCGATAACCTCAGGCGATCTGAAGCCCGTCCTTGAATGGTCATCGCCACGATAGAGCAGAAGGAGGAAAGAACCTGTAGGCCGCCCGCTGTCTTATGTCCGGCCACATTCGAACCTGTACGAACAGTCGTCAGACCTCCAGTTCCGCGGCTT
>JARRQQ010000039.1:0-17995 GCA_037381725.1 Sedimentisphaerales bacterium | reverse complement strand
CCGTCAAGCCAAATCTTAAGCGCCATCAAAGTACCCTTTATCGAGCCCGCTCGCCTCTTCTACCTGGGGCGGGGCGAGCTTCCGCCGCCTTACTCGATCTTCCCGTCGATCAACGCCACGATCCGTCGAGCCCTTCGTGCGATCCTTTCGTCATGAGTCACCATAACAATCGTCTGTCCAGCCTTGTTCAGCCTTTCGAGAATGTCCAAGATACTGTTTCCCGTGACGGAGTCAAGGTTTCCCGTCGGTTCATCCGCCAGGAGCAACTTCGGCTCATTCATCAAGGCCCTGCCGATAGCCACCCTTTGCCTTTCGCCGCCGGAGAGCTGGTAAGGCTTATGTCCCGCTCTGTCGGCGAGGCCGAGTTGGTCAAGCAACTCCCGGGCGCGTTTCTTCGCCCATCGCCGGTACGCGAGCCAGCCGACAATGCTTCTGCTGGTCATAGCCGGGAGATAAACGTTTTCCAGCACATTTAATTCGTCCAATAGATGATAGAACTGAAATACGAACCCGACCTTTTTGTTGCGAAACTCGTTCAGCTCGCTCGCTTTGAAGCGGTTCAGATCCCGGTTTTCAAAGCGGACTATCCCTTTGTTAGGCCTGTCCAACGCCCCCAAGATGTGAAGGAGCGTGCTCTTGCCGCTGCCGGAGCTTCCGACGATCGCTACGAAATCGCCCTTGCCGACGGCTAAATCGACGCCCTTGAGGACCTGGACTTCCGTCATGCCCATCCGATAAGACTTATGGAGATTCTCGCTTTTCAGTATGGAGTCGTTTTTGCTCATGCCCTTTTGCCTTGCTGCCTGCCAGCTCGGCACAAAAGCCCCGAGCAGGCATACCGCTATCGCCGAAAAGGCGATAGTCGCCAGGACCCCCGGCTCGGCCTGATGGGGAATCTCGCCTATGGCGTAGATCGACCTGTCGAAAAGCTGCCAGTGAAAATGCTCGAAGAGCCAGTTCTCCAATCGGTTCATGTTGCCCAGAAACAACAGGCCCGCTGACAATCCGATCGTGCCGCCCGCCACGCCCACTAAAAGGGCGAAACCGGAGAACAACTGGATAACGTCCGCGCTCGATACGCCGATGCTCTTGAGTATGCCGATGTCTTTGCTCTTGTGGTTAATCACCATGTGGAAGACCACGAAGATGATGAAGACGACGACCACCGCCACGAAACAAAACATGGCCCCCATCTCGATCTGCTCATTTTCCATCGGCGCGATGGACGCTCGCCTAAACTCCTTCCAGCTTTGGACCCTGACCGTGTCCAGCAGGTAGGCCTGGTCCGCGTCGGCCTTGTCCTTCTTGAAACTCTGCCAGAGTGAAGCGACTCGCTTGCATCCGCCTTTCAGCGGGACGCCTCGCCGGAACTTAATGTGGATGGTGGAGGCCCTCTTGAGCGCTCCATCCACACAAAGCGTCTGTGTCATTTCAAATGGCAAATAAACCGTGTTGCCGTCCACCCTCGGGATGCCGCTCTGCGAGGTGTCACTGTAGTAGAACGTTTTCGTGTTGGTCACGTCCGTTCCGAGCTGAGCCAGGGCGCCTTTAGCGGTCAGAGGAAAGCAGCTTACCGAATAGCCCCGATGGTCCCGCGTCAGCAATACGTCCATTCCGAGAATCGACCCGGGCAGATTCGGATCCTGTGCAGGCTCGAACGCCTCGGTGGGGTCGTCCTGGTGATAGGTCAGAGTTCGTGCGAAACCGGTTGCCCGGCTGTGCCTGGCCGGATCGAGACCCTTGACCTGGACAACCGCCTGGTTCGAGCCTTTCTCGCTTATCAGCGCATAGCTGCTGATCACGGGCGAAACGGCTTCAACGACGGAGTCGTTTTGAAGAATGCTCATGAAATCTTCGTAGTAGGGAAAGCCCACGAGCGATTTGGTGCCGACCACGCAATCGCCGACGAGATCATGGTTCTTCTGCTTGAAGCTGGATACCAGTCCCGTCATCACCGTCATCACGACAACGACGATGAACACGCACAACGCGACGGCCAATACCGCAAAATACGCTATGCGGCGTTTCAGCAAATACCGAATGGCAAGAATCAGTTTGAACATTTCAATCTATATCGAACACCGAACCAACCATCTCACGTTGCCATCCCTGCGGAAGCAGGGATCCAAAAGCGCTTCGATGGATTCCCGCTTTCGCGCGAATGACAAAATGGATTAGGTCTATTCATACCTCAATATTTCAACGGGTTTGGTTATGGCCGCAATAACGGCTGGTATGAGCGCCCCGACCGCCGCGGCTACAACCGCCAGCACCATGATCCGAAATGCCCAGGGCCAATTCACCTGATTGGGTATCCTGCTAAACATGTACACACTGCTTCTCCACAGCTTCAATCCGAAGATGACGCTTATCCCATGCTCGATCGCGTTGATATATTACGTGATGACGTGTCCCAGGACGGCCCCGATCCCCGACCCGACAATGACGATGCACGTGCCGAAGCCGACAAAGACGACCGCCACCGAACGGCTTGCCGTCCCGCAGCTTTTTATAATGGCAATATCCTTTCTCTTCGTGGTCACGATCATGTAGAAGATGCAGAAGACAAGCACGACGACGCTGAAGCTCACGACGCCGAATATCACGAGCAGAACGTCCATCTGATTCTTGTATGCGGCCACGTATTTGCTCTGCAACTGTTTAGCCGTTTCGATGCTCGTCCACTTCAGGAGACCGGGATTCGCGTCCAGGTGGTCCCGGACGAAGCTTTGCCAGACCCCGCGAATCTCCGCCAGGGCGACCTCGGTATCCGCGCCGTCCGTGAGCTTGATGAGAATCTGCTCCGCTACCGGAGATGCTTCATCCGGATACAGTCTTTCTTGCAGTTGCTCTATGGGTAGATAGATACACCCCTGATCGAACTGGTACACACCCGTCTCGACGACATCGGAAATCCAGAAGATAAGCGTCTTCTTGGAGAATGACGGCGTCGAGCCGCCGCTTTGCTGGGCCTGGTCCATTGCTCCAGTGGTAACGAAGACCCGCCTTCCGAGCGCCGCTTCGATCGTGTTGGGGTCGTACTCGTCCGTTCGCTCGTTCGGCTCGGTCACGACGCCAATTCCGACAAATCCGCCGGTCCTCTCCGGCGTATCGGCGACCTTGAAAGAAGGCTCGCCCGGTGCGTCCTTCTGTTTCCATAAGTATCTCTTGAAATCCGTGACCCTTGCCCGGCCGCCCGGATCGATCCCCCATATCTCGACCGGCCGCACATTGCCCTGGCCCAGGTTCAGCAGGCCCGGTGCGATGAGCAGGGGCGTGGCGGCCTCAACCATCCTGGTTTGTTCGAGGCGCTGGATCAGCAACGGGTAGTCTTTGATTTTGAACGTGCGCAAGGGGCTGATGACAACATCTCCGATGGCGTCGACAGCGGCTTGCTCGAATGTGTTGATGAAACCGGTGAACAGACTGGCCACCACGATCAGCAGCGACACGGAGAGCGTAACGGCGGCAATGCTCAGAAATACGATCTTCCTCTTGTGCAGATATCGCAGCCATAGAAACAGTTTCAACATGTGTCAGGGTCTCATCGAATTTCTAAACTCCAAATCTTAAACCCTAATCAAATTCAAAACAGTGTTTTGCTCATGAGCCCACAGCCGTTTTGAGAATTTGAATTTTGAACATTTGACATTGTCTAGGATTCAGATATTCGAATTTAGAATTTTCTATGCAATTCATGCCTTTCAGACCGGATTCGTCCCGCCGCTCTTCGTGGGTCTTAGAAGCGGAAACAGCACGACGTCGCGGATGGTCTCGGCTCCGGTAAGCACCATGACCAGCCTGTCGATTCCGATGCCCAGGCCGCCCGCCGGGGGCATGCCGTACTTCAGCGCCGTGACGTAATCGCTGTCCATCTTCGTCAGAGATTCTTCCTGCCCGCGAAGCTGGTGAAGAAAGTTTTCGTATTGTTCGGCCGGATCGTTCAGCTCGGTATAAGCGTTGGCCAGCTCCATTCGAGCGACAAAAAGCTCGAACCTCGCGGCGAACCTCGGGTCGTTCTTCTTGCGTCGGGCCAACGGGCACAGCGCCGATGGATAGTCAATCACGAACGTCGGAGCAATGAGGTTCTTCTCGACGGTGGTCTCGAAAACCTCGTTGACCACGACCGCGTCATCCATGTCCGCCTCGTCCAGATCGAGCTGCCGGGCTTTGGCCCGAACGGCGCCGATATCGTCCATATTGCAACCGCCATATTCCTCGAGCAGGTCCGCGTACCTGGCTCGCCGCCAGGGCCGGGTGAAATCCAAAGAAGACTCGCCAAACTGAAGCTGTGTTCCGCTACAGTGTTCCTGGACGCAGAGCGAGATGACTTCCTCGGTCAGGTCCATCATCACGTTGTAATCGGCGTAGGCCTGATACACCTCGATCATCGTGAATTCCGGATTGTGTTGGCGGCTCAGCCCCTCGTTCCGGAAATTCCGATTGATCTCAAAAACCCGCTCCATTCCTCCTACGAGCAGCCGCTTGAGAAACAATTCCGGCGAAATCCGCAGATACAAATCCATATCCAGCGTGTTGTGATGCGTGACAAAGGGCCTGGCCGCCGCACCGCCGGCAATGGCCTGCATCATCGGCGTCTCCACCTCAATGAAGCCCTTGGATTCGAGAAGCTGGCGAATCGTGGCGATGATGGCGCTTCGCTTCTTGAAACGTTCCATCACGTCGGGATTAGCCCACAAATCGACGTATCTCTGTCTATATCGCTGGTCCACGTCCGCCAGCCCGTGAAACTTCTCCGGCGGCGGCAAGAGACACTTGCTCAGAAAAGTCACCTGGTCGGCCCATATCGTGATTTCGCCGGTCTTGGTCTTGCCCAATTGTCCGGCGGCGCCGATGAGGTCGCCGAGCTCCAGCAATTTTGCCAGGCTCCATTGCTCACCGAGCAGTTTCTTGCTCAAGCCGATCTGAATCGTCCCGCTGCGGTCCCGCAATGTGATAAAGATCAACTTGCCGATGTCCCTTAGCAGCGCAATCCTGCCCGCACACCGAGCCTGCTGTGCCGGGTCGTCCTCTTTGAATCGTCGCTTGACGTCTTCAGCGGGCTCAGCCCCTTCGTATCGGCTCCCGTAGGGTTCGATGCCTAATTCCTTCAGCCGGGAGAGTTTCTCCTGTCTCTGCTGTTCGAGCTTGCTTGTATCTTCGGGATGGGCCAATTCAGTACACCTGAAAGACTCAGAGAATCAACACAGTTTGTCGTTCGCGCAAACAACTTGCCCCGTTCGACAAGTCCAGGACAGGCTCAGAGAGAAAGAGGCACCTGACACCTTTAATTCGCCCGGGCTAGGGTTTCCGCCTCAATGAGTTTGCTGCGTACGGCCAGCACACCGACGGCGAGCTGCGGATCGGCGGCGAGGGTCTCTTCGAGGGTGTGCTTTCTGAACTCTTCGTTCGAGTCCTCACGGTCGGCTTTGACCAGCACGTCGTTTTGCCTTTGCACTTCCACCAGCTTCTTGAGCTCGTCGCTTCTCAGGTCGACCTCGATATTCGGCCCAACGCCCCAGTCTTTCCTGCCAAGCTTTTCCATTGCTTCCCGGCTCTCGACCCTTTGGCCGGAGGGCAGGTGATAGTAGGCCTGCGTGTATTTCAACTCGGCGCCTTTGCCAACGTAGTCCGTGATCCCTTGCACGCTGCCTTTACCGTGGGTCCGGGTGCCGACAAGGATGGCCCGCTGGTACACCTTGTCCGCCAACGCTCCGGCGACAATCTCTGAAGCGCTGGCTGAGTTGGAGTTGATCAGTATGGCCATTGGGAAATTCGGGTGGGTCCCCCTTCTGTGCGCGTACTCGAAGATAGCCATTTGTCCGGCCCTCGGCTGGCGCTTGACGATCCAGCCGTCCTCGACGAACTTGTCCACGACAGCCACGGCGCTATCCAGAAGCCCGCCCGTATTGCCGCGCAGATCCATGATGAATCCTCTCATCCCCTGGCTCTCAAGCTCCCGCAAGGCCTTCTCGAGACCCAAGGCGGTATCCGTCGAAAAGCTCGTCAGGCGCACGTAACCGATGTCGTTCTTCTCGTCGAGCATGTACAACCATTTGCCGTCGTGGTCCCTCTGCCAGCCTCGAACCGACGGGACGAGAATCTTGTCCCTGACGATGGTTACGTCGAAGACCTTGTCCGCGACGCCCTCGTCGTCGCTTGGACGCCTGACCGTGAGCCTCACCTTTGTGCCCGCCGGACCTTTGATCTTCTTGGCCGCACAGAAAAGGGTCATGTCCTTCGTCGAAATCCCGTTGACTTTCTCTATGATGTCGCCCGCGTCGAGAGAGGAGTGAAACGCCGGCGTGTCGATCAGCAGGCTGGAGACTGTCAGCAAGCCCTTTTGCTTGGAAATCTCGATTCCAATACCCATAAACTCATTGGTCATCATCTGCTCGAAATCCTGCATCTGCCTGGGCCAGACAACGACGGTATAAGGGTCGAGGGCCGCAAGCGCAGCTTCGGCAAATTGTGAGACCAGGATGGTTCGAGGCAAAGCCACCGTAGCATCGTTCAACTCCTGGACCCTCTCGAAGAGCCTCAGCAAATCTGATCTGCTCATCGTATTGGAGCTGTTCCTGACCTCGTCGAGCAGTCCATCCACCGCCGAGGACCAGGCCGCCAAGTTCTTGGGTTCCCAGGCAATCGTCATCACGTTCGGGCTGTTCGGGTCCGAACTTCCGTCGAACCTGGATGAGGTACTAATCACCTCGGCCAGCAGTTTGCACTGTTGAAGTCCCTTGATAGCCATTTCGCTGTAATCGGGGATGGTGACGTAATGTGAGTTGAGCCAATTGACCGCCCGGGCGAACATCTCTGCACGGACACCCTGAAAACGCTCCTCGCTTGTCTCGCACGGGCTGTCCTCGAACGCCATCGCCAGAGAAGCCTTGTCCAGAAGTTGCTGGGCGTGATCCGAATATCCCTGATTGTTCGGATCGATCACAATCAGCCAGCCATAACAACCCGTGTAGGCCTCGAGCCATTTGCCCTCGACCTCGAGACTCGCGGCGTTGTCGATAGCGTTCTGAAACGTCTCTTTGACGTAGGGGGCGGACAGAAGCTGTTCCTTCTGCGTTGAGTCCGCGAATTCGGCCGCCTTGGCGATGACGGATAGCGCCGTCGTGACACTGTTTGCGTCTGTCACGGCGTTGACGTCGTTCGGCTCCTCCAGCTTCTTGAGGTCCGCCAGCGCTTCCACGTAGGCGGCCTTCTGAGCCACCCGGCGGCTCTGGGCGATCTGCTCGTATTCGCCTGCGATGTTCACCAGTTGGCGCGCCGACGTGCCCAGATCGGTCGGATGGCCTGCAGATGCCTGGGTTGCCAGGCCGTCAACCGCTTCGAACTTGCCCTCGCTAATCAGTTTGCACGCTTGCTCGACAAAAGCCGTTTCACTCGGGATCGTTCCGAAAGTCCGGCTTGTGTAGGCGGCCGGCACCAAGAGAATCATCACCAGCCCGGCAATCCGTATCCAATTGTGTATCATGGTCTTAGTCGCTTGCATTTTGTGTTGAACCCAAAAATTCCACGGTTGCGGTCCTCAGGAGATCGAGACCTCCAAAAACTCGTACTTTCCACACACCCTCCACGCGGATGAATTCACATTAGGCGGGTGGTTAATGATGTAAGCCTTTTTTTGGACTGTTGTTACGTACACTCAGCCGCCTTTCCGGCACACCCCAGGACGTGCAGTTTGTGCTTGACCATCTGCTTTATGGCCTCCCGGCCCGGCCCGAGGTACTTGCGCGGGTCGAACTCACCGGGCTTTTCAGCAAAGACTTGCCTGATCTTGGCCGTCAGCGCCAACCGCAAATCCGTATCAATATTGACCTTACAGACAGCCATCTTCGCCGCTTTGCTGACCGCCTCTTCCGGCACGCCCATCGCGTTCGGCATTTTGCCGCCGTACTTGTTAATCAGATCGACAAATTCCGACAGCACGCTACTCGATCCGTGCATCACAAGCGGAAATCCCGGCAGCCTGTCCGCTATCTCTTGTATTACGTCAAAGGCCAGCTTTGGTTCCTTCTTAAACTTGTAGGCTCCGTGGCTGGTGCCGATCGCGACGGCCAGGGAATCCACGCCGCTCTTGGTGACGAATTCCCGGACTTGGTCAGGATCGGCCAAGTGCTTGCTCACGTCATCTTCGGCAACGCCGACCACGTCCTCCTCGATGCCGCCCAACTGGCCCAGCTCCGCTTCGACCGATACGTTTTTGGCGTGCGCATACTCGACGACCTCTTTCGTGATCGCGATATTCTCTTTGAGCGGGCGGCTCGATGCGTCGATCATGACCGAGGTGAAGCCGTCGTCGACAAACTGTTTGCACGTCTCGAAGTTGTCGCCGTGGTCCAGGTTGATGGCCACGGGAATGTCCGGGTTCTCCGCCACCACCACATCGATGATCGCTCTGAGGTAGCTGTTCTTGGCGTACGCACGGGCGCCTCGGGAGACCTGCAGGATCACCGGAGCCTTCTCCTCAGCTACGGCTTCGATGATACCCTGGGTTATTTCCATGTTGTTTACGTTAAACGCCCCGATGGCATAACCGTTC
This sequence comes from Sedimentisphaerales bacterium, assembly GCA_037381725.1. Classification (GTDB taxonomy): domain Bacteria; phylum Planctomycetota; class Phycisphaerae; order Sedimentisphaerales; family Anaerobacaceae; genus JAFGTG01. The sequence continues at coordinate 9,441 of JARRQQ010000039.1, read as the reverse complement.
TTGTACGCCATCTCGAACATCTTCTTGGTGTTGACTAGCGCCATAGAATTCTCCTAAACGTTCAGAAAGCCCGATCATATCGTTTGGCACGCCGCAGTGCAAGCCTTTTCACATCTTATCGGTCAAAGTCAATAGCCCGCCGCCCCGCCGAGGCCGGCGTACTTCCCTTCTCCGACCGCCAGCCCCGAGACGCCCTGAGGCCATAGACTGAACATAATCGACTGTCTGTCCAGCGACTCATCCGCACTGAACGTCAGCCCCCAATACAGCCTGTGGTAGCGCCGGATCAGCGTGATATCGCTTCGCACGGTCTTGCCGTAATCGAAATCCACCTGTTGCGAAAAGACCACGGTATATCGCGGGTCGAGCACGTACGTCACGGCGAACGTGAACGTGTTCGAGCCGTACTCGCCGTAGCCGTTGTCGAGACGCTTGAGGTATCGGCTGCCGACGTAGTACTGCAAATTGGGCCATCGCATATGCGAGACGCCCACGTTCATTTGCTCCACCACCCCGCTCTGCATGTCGTAATACGCATCGGACAGCACGGCCGTCGTGTCGCTCAGGCGCCACATGAAGTCGGCTCCAACGTAGTTGCGCCGCGGACCGAATACGTCGCTGCCCCGCCTGTCCTGGGGCGGAATCACCTGACTCAGGGTATTTATCGACGGAATGAGCGGATTATTCCAAATAAATCTGTCGGCTCCGGCCGAATCGTCGCTGGAATCGGTGACCCACGTTACGTCCGTGTCCAGCCGCATCCAGTCGACGGTTCTCTGGTTTTCACCTATACCGCGCTTGGTTTGCAGCCGTTGCGAAAGGGCCGCGTGCACCGTATCCCGCTGCTCGAAAACCGGGTCGCTCGCGGTAAAGCCCACCGCCGTCAGGCTCGGCCTGATGACGTGTCGCAACTGGTTCAGGTCCCAGAGCTCGGATCGCACGTTCGGAAAGACCCTCCAGTAAGGCTGGCCCGAGACGCGAACGCCGGTCTCGCCGGACCAGACGTCGCACTCGCTCGACGCCGTCGCACCGTTAAGCTTCCGATAAAAACCGAGACTGTCCTCATACGACACGGTCCCGGCGACGAAAGGCACAATCCGCGTCTTGCCCAGGCTCAGCGGCATATCAACCTCGTTGCGCGTCGTGCCGAACGAGTAGAAGTCTCTCGACCCGCCCGGCGGGATGGAGGAAGCGTAACGCTGGCGCAGCCTGCCCGCTTGGCTGTCGCTGTAAAACGTCAGCTTGTCATCCAGGAACGACTGGCCCGTCCAGTGGTACTCGGCGCCGGGCAACTGGTCGATCTCGTTGTAGAAATCATTAAGTCGGACCTTGCCTATGAAGGACAAGCCCCAGTTATCCTCGATTCGTTTGAGGTGAACCAGCGTCTCTTGCTCTTTTCCGACGTAAAACTCGTTGCGGTAGAAGCTTTCGAGAAAATGTTCGTCGGACAGATAGCTCAGCTCGGCGGTAAGCTGCCAGTTGTAAGGCAGAAATTGCCTGTGTTGCCAGCGGAGCCGGCCGCGCAGCTCGCGGGGTGGCTCAAGATTTCTGCGTGAGCTGATCCGCCCGAGCCGGTCCTCGCCCGTATCGTGGATGATGTAGCCCAGAAGCCGGCCCAGGTAGTTTTCGCCCTTGTATTCGTTTTCGATGCCGGCTGCGGGGCCCCGCCTGCTGAAATAGTCCGCTATCATCGTGCTGTTGGTCCCCTCCGGCTCTTGGAGGCCAAGCAGCCGGGCGAGGTACCACCGCGTCTCAAGCGATGCCCCCCATCTGCTGTCATATCCCAAAGAAGCGCTCTTCATCGGAAGATCGGGCCGCTCTAGATCGGCCCGCATGAAAGGCCAATAGAAGACCGTCCTGTCGTACGCCTGCACGCGAACGTCGTAGAGCTGTGCGTCGAAGCTGGTGCGGGTCGGCTCGCCCTCCTGCGTCGTATCGGTGATGACGGCCTTCGAGGCGCTGAGCGAAATCTGGGGCAGGCAAAACTCGCTCGTGGTCACCGTCGCGTCGTCGAACTCCAGCTTGTTCTCCGCCAGTTGCCTGAGCTTGGCGGCCCGAACGTAAATCGGAATCCCGTCGGACGGGCTGAAACTCCGCATGACGACGTGCGTCGCGATGCCGCGCCAGGTTTCGAATTCATAGTAGATTTCGTCGGCCCGAATGGTGCGCTGTCCGTAGGTCATAACGACATCGCCGCGCAAGTGAATCGCCTGAACCTGGCCGTGAGCGAGAATGTCCTCGAGTTCGTTTTTGCCCTTCGCGCCGGCCTCGGAGTTCTTCTTCGTTTGCGACGGGCCCCTTTCACTTTGCCGCTCGTTGCCGGATGCGAACAAGACCGCGCCGTCGGCTTGCAATTCGAGCACCCTGCCTGTTTCCTCCTGTCTCTGAGACAGGTAGAACCGGCCTATCACAGTTCCGATGTTGGCTTTGTTGTCCCATTCTATACTGAGGCCGGCTGTCTCCGTAGGCGATAGATGAATCGGATATCTGAATTGGGGTTCTTTCTCTTGGGCTTGGGCTGCTTCTTGTTCGTTCGGCTCGGTCGGTTGAGCGGGTCTTGTTTCTTCCGCCTGTCGTACGGCGGGTTGTTCCATCGCGGCTCGTCGTTCGGTGACCGGCCCCCCGTTCCCGGCTTGTGCCGGCGTCTCGGAGAGTCTCGGTTCGGTTTCGGCGCTCGTCGGTCCCATCCGCGCCGTCCGCATCGAGGCAAAGGCCCTCGCGTACGGTGAGGACGCACGAGGATCGACCAGTTCGGTCTTATCCGCCGTGATGAAGACCTCGCCGCTCACGCGGAATTTCAGCTCTATGGCATCTTCGGTTTGCGCCGCCTCGATACCGTCTCCGTTGAAGTAGCCCGCCTCCTGGGGGCTGGCCGGCTCGTTCCCATCCGGCGAAAATGCGGGCGTGACAGACACCCGGCCTTCCAGGTAGCACTTTGCCTCATAATAAGTTGCAGGCTCGGTAGGGTACTCCGTTTCGACGACGTGGATCCATATTACGCCGCGATCTGCCGAGAGCTCATAGGCTCCGACGAACATGGACAATCCGTTTTGGAAGACGAGGATATGCTCAGTGGCGCTCGGCCGAAAGCGCTCGAGTTCAGGTCCTCGAAGATAAACGTCCTGACCCGCGAAATTCGGGACCTGAAATCGGGGGCTTGCGTCCTCCAACGCACCCGGCGCGCCGTCCGGTTGCTCGGGCAACGTTGGAATAGCCACGTCGCTACCGACGCCGAAAGCTCCGCCTCCGGTGAGTAACGGACAGACAATCAGACAGACAATAAGAAGCATCCTGCTTCGCATGACTGGAGATTATAGTGCGTTCCTTATGCAAAACCAGCAAAAAGCGAATTTCGTATTGCGCATCGCGTCGTGTGTATTGCGTCCTACTGTATCACGCTCGACGAGCATCGAGAATGCTTGATTTGTCACGCGATTTGCTGTACAAGCGTGAGCATGGCCAAGAAAGAGTATTCGCAATATCAAAAGACGGTAATATCGGGGTACTACGACAATCTCGATACGATCATGCTGGGCAAGCTCAGCGAGCTGGTCAGCGAGTTGTACTTAGCCGACACGCAAGCCAAGCGGGACCGCCTGTGGGACCGTGCCCACAAGGCAATGGTCAACCTCAAAATCCCCCCGGCCATCATCGATCACATCATGCAAAAGAAAGACGTTCAAATCTTAGCCAAAAACCTTCAGGACTGGCTCGCCCACAAGAAAAAGTAGAGCGACTGTCTATTCTTATGGGCCGCCTCACGCGCACTATTCGCCGGCGATCAGGGAGGCGCCTTGACGTATCCATTCGTACCAGCCGGGCTCGGATCTGGCTTTTCGATTTCGCGTTCTCCAGTACCTTTTCAGGTCCAGGTTGTTCGCTCGCGGTGTCTGGCGCGTCGCGACGATCAAAGAGGGCAAGTAATACTCGACGTCGGCGGGGGCGGGCTTGTTGTGTCCGCCTTCCCGGCTGACGATCATGCTGGTTCCGGCGGCCGGGCAGCTTGGATGGTCCAGCCCCGATGGATCGGCGGCATTGACCACCAGGCCGAAATTGGCATAGCTGAGCATGAGCAGGTCTCTCTGCTTTCGGAGGGTGGCATCCTCCGCTGTCGCATCGACTTGATAGCTCAGATGGAAATGGACGACCATGCCGCGAGCGGCTGCGAGGTCCGCCAGCTCGATCCAGTCTGCGTCGTCGCCGATGGTGACAATGGCTTGCACGCCCTTCAGCGTGAACCACATGGCGCGTGTGCTTGAACCGGGCCGGAACAGGTCTCCGGACTTAGCTCCAAGCTGCGCATATCGCGTTTTGAGGTTTCCATCGTCACCGATAACGAACGCACAATTCTCCCGGGCCCCGTTGTCGTATCCAGGGCATCCGACGATGACATAGATCGCATTGTCTTTGGCCGCCTTGCGAATTTGGCTCAGAGCCTCTTCCAATTCAGGTTTGTCGGCTGCGAGGATGTCTTCACGCCTCGCTCCCGTCACGGCCAATTCCGGGAACGCGACAACGTCTGCGCGCTGTTTGGCAGCTTTGCCGATATACATGAGTATGCGTTGCACGTTATCTTCGATGCTTTGTGAACATGCGATTTGAGCCGCGGCGATCTTGAGCCGGCGCGGGGTGGACGTTAGCGGCCTGACGTCGGGCGCGGTGGGAACGGTCCTTTTTTCCAATAGCTCCTTGCCCGCATCCCAAAAGGCTCGCAGAGCCGGGTGGTTTCTTCTGAGGTTCGCCTCCTTTCGGGTCGCCAGGTCCACGTCGAGCTGCTCGACGATCATCACGTCTCGCTCGTAAAGGCGGCTTGCCTGAATCGAGCCGTCCGGCCGCACGATCGCGCTGCCCCCTCCCCACGGCGAATGGCCCATGAAGTCCGTGTCGTCGTGGACCGGGTTGCTGACGATCACGTAAGCGCCCGTCCGCAGCGCCCAGGGACGGTAGCGTATCCACCGCAGGTCGGGCCGTCCGTCGTCGCCGCCGTGGCCGCCGGAGGTGTCGATGATGATTTGCGATCCCTGGACAAGGCACGGAAGATCGGAGTGTTCCAGATAGCCGCGGTCCGAGCAGATGGACAGATTGCACGGCACGCCGTCCACGAAGAATCGGCGGGGCACTTCCATATTCTTCCGATAGAACACGAGCCGCTCGCCGCTCGGATCGAAGACAACGCCCCAGTTATTGTACTTGCCGTCATCGGTGAGCTTGTAGCCTGAGCCGAAGATCACGTACAGACTGGTCAGCCTGGCGCGCCGGCCGATCTCGGCGATCGCTGCGTCAAGATCGGCTTTGCTCGGGTGATCGGTGGCGATATCGGACCAGTAGAGCGAAGCCTCGGGAAAGATGACCAGCCGGCAACCGCGCTCTTTCGCCTGGTCGATGAAATGCGTCAGTTTCACGCGGTTCTTTTGGAGCGTGTCCTCGATGACCGTCTGGACAACGCCAACCGTGAGCTTCTTAGCCCGGGCTTGCACCGTAACGGCTAACACGGCCAGAGCCGCAACAAAGATCAAACGCCGAACGTGACAGCTCATGTCAACCTCCACTCAAAACACAGTTTCTATTTTCGATTGTCGATTTGCGGTTTGTGGCGAGGCCGTCTCGGCCTTGCGTGTCGCGGGCATCTTGCCCGCGATTCCGCCTAGGGCGTCCCATAGGGAGAACAAGGGTAAGATGCCCTCGCCACGCCGCCAATCCTTCTTGTCTGATGGGCCTTCAGTCATCATTCACGCGACGCACGTACAATGCAGCCTCACTGCCGAAACCGCTCGGCTTAGGCCAGGTCGTGTCTCCACCTCGCACTGAAACTCTATTTTCGACTTCCGATCTTCCGTTGGCGCAGTCGAGCCATTGGAGCCGGTAGGTTCCGGCCGCCAAATTCCTGATCCCCAAATTCTCAGATGCTTCATAGGAATAAGCCACGTACGCCCCATCCGCTTCATCGGCAAGGACCCATTTCGTCTGTCCCCATCGCAAGGTGTCTTTCGGAGACATTCGGGTCAGTTCCGTGACCGACTCGAAGAACCGAGCCAAGAAGCCCAGAGACCGGAACTCCGTGATGGGGGTGCGCTCCATGTGCCAGACCCGGTTTTTCTGCCTCGTGGGCATCGCGTGCATGACATACGCGCCGGCCATAGCAGCCGCCCAGCTTTTTTTGCGGGCGTCCTGGCCGTGAACGATAGGCCAGCCCTGGGCCAGCATCACGTTATATCGGCCTTGCGATTCGTTCCAGTAGCCGAGAAAAACATCGTGCATTTGATCGGCGATCTCGGCCTGAATGTGCTGGGCCAGGATCTGATCGAAGCGGGAATCGTCGGCGTAGCGACTTTCGGACGAATTGGGAGTCCGGTTAGGATCGGTGTGCGTCACCAGCCCGATGGAAATCGGATGCCGATATTCGTCCATCTCGCGGATCCGTTGTGCGATTCGCTTCCAGCGTGCGACGTATTCGACAGAGTAGTCTTTGTTGGCACTTTCATTGACACACCAGATCAATCGCCGGTGAGGTTTCAATAGGGTCACCACCGCATCGATGTACTTTTTCTCCTGCGGGTGCAGCTCACCGTTGGCGTCGAGGTCCCAGTGCATCCTCTTGTCGGCGAGCACGTCGATCAGATCATCGTAGAAAATGAAAATGGTGGCGATCCCGCTCTCGTCCAGTGTGGTGATCCAATGATCCCACTGCGTCACAATGTCCTGATCGATGTCCCCCTCGATGTCGGAGTTGACAAACGGATTGCCTGTACCATCCTTGGATGGCGTGCCGTCGCCTCCGTAACGGACGTCAACGAATCCAATGAGGTAAACACAATTGATGCCTGTGCCCAGAATGCGGCGAATCAATTTGAGTTGTTTCCCGTCACGGCTACCATCGGGATTTCGTTTCCCATCGTATAAGAGGTTTTCGGGTTCGCCGATCCCGGCGAGAAAGACAGGGCCACCTCCGTTGTACCGAAGCCAGGCGGGATTCTCCGGGTCGGTGATGATCTGCCCGGGTAAGGCATCCGGGTCGTCGAGCCCCCGAGTGGCCTCAGATGGACTACGGTCTTCGTAATTGAGCTGAACATAGTCAAGCTTTATGGGGATGGTGACATCGGCCTGTACCTCAACTGCAATCTCGTCACCCGCTCGTATCGGAACGTCGTGGATCGTGTACGTACCCCAGCCCTCGCCCGTTGAGGCCCGCTTACCTTCGCCTCGTACGATGCCTCCAGTTTGAAGTGTAAGCCTGCATTGAGCATTTCTTGGGCAGGAATATCTGACGTCAACGTCATATCGCGCCTCGGAAGCCGTGTAGGGTTCGCGGAACGCCGTTCGTATCCGGCCGGACGAATGGTCGGTCAGGCTGACGCTGAGCCTGTGGGAAGTCCGGCGGTCGTTTCGCTCTTCGACCACGAAGTTCTCAAGCGAACGAAAATTCTCCGCCTCGATTCGCACAGCCTGCCTGGGCGCGTTCGGGGCCGAGATTCTTCCGTATTCGAGCACCTCTCGCAGCTTCGCCGGGTCGGCCTGCTCGTCGCCCGTCATGAGAAACCAGGCCATGCCCGCGTCGGAGCAGTCGGGCCTGGTCGAAACACGCATCCGCTCCCACAGAAACGGAAGATTCGAGTCAGTGGAATCCCGCATCCAGTGCCAGGGCGCCCAGGCCTCGGGTTTAGCTGGACGGCCATACGGACTGGTCGAGAGGAGCCGGTTCTGATCGGCGATCTGGACCCAGTTCACACCGCTCGGGATGACATCGCGTTTGTTCTTCTTGAATGTGAAGTTACGGGCGTATCCATCGTTCCATCGGCTGTGTGAAATGCAGTACACGAATACCCGCTTTTCAGGCTTCGCCTTCAGGATTCCTAACAGAGGTACTTGCATCGGACCGGCGAGGATGAAGTAGAGCGGATTGTCCGCCGACGAGGCATTGACGGCGTCCCGGATACTACCAATCGCACCCTCCAGGTCCTTTTGACAGTCGTAGAAAACCGACGGGTCGTAGCCGTATCGCTTTGCCGCGCCGAGGACGCTGGCCTCGTGCGTCTTCTCCCAGTTGGGATCGGTGTCGGTCAGGATGCTGTTGTAGTCGAAGTGGACGAGTTTGTGCCGGACGCCGAACCGGGCAAATGTGGCCAGGGCCACGGGGGATGACGCCCAGTCATCCTTATCGTTGAAGTTGCCGTCCGCGCTGTATGCGATCCTTCCCTTGAAGCTCGCGCCGTCGAAAGGACCGGAATGGGAGTAGGCATTCGTCAGGAAGAGACGAAGAAGGGCAAGTGTTGCACAGGTGATTGTTGCACGGTTCGTCATAGTGAGATCATCCTTCCAAAAGGTGCAAACGATACAGGTTCACACAAAGGCGAGTATCCGGATATCGGGGTTCAGGGACGCCGCGTCACCGTATAACTCCCTGATACCCTGCTTCCCTGGTATCCTGCATCCTGATGCCCCGATTCCTCGATAGCCTTTGGTTCTGTTCTTGGCACCATCGTACCCCAATATGGCGTTTGATTTCAATATCCCGGCGCGGTATACTTACCTCGGATCGAACGAAAGGGCGTTTTTTCGATTTTTTCGATTAACACCGTAGCGGACGCTAACGACTAACACCATTGGAGGTGTTTATGGCAAATGAATATCCGGCTTCGGCGAAGGTTTATCCGACCGAAAAGATGGGCAACTTCAGCATTCTGGACATGCTGGATTACTTCGAGAAGCACGGCGCGATGCGCGTCTCAGACCTGCATATCAAGGTTGGCGCGCCGCCGGCCTACCGCATCGACGGCGACCTGGTCAGACTTAAAGGCCCGAACGTCGGTACCGAGGTGGCCAAGCAGCTGCTCTATCCTCTGATGAACGACGAGAAGCGGCGGAAACTCCGGACCGAGCGCAGCGTGGATTGCTCGTATCGCATCGGGAATTTGCAGTTCCGAATCAACATCTTCATCGAGAACGACGGCTTAGCCGGGGCGATCCGTGCGCTGTCGATGAACATCCCGAAATTGGAAGAGATTGGTTTTCCGAACAACGTTTGGGAGGACATCATCGCCCGCAAGCACGGCCTGGTTCTGGTGACCGGCATCACTGGGGCGGGCAAATCCACAACCATTGCCTCGATGATCGACCGGATTAGCGAAAAGAGCGCCTGCCGGATTATGACCGCCGAAGACCCTATCGAGTACATCTTTTTGCAGAAGCAGTCGATTATCTCTCAGCGCGAGGTGGGAAGGGACCTCAAATCGTTCCAGCAGGGCCTGCGCGAGATGCTGCGGCAGGACCCCGACATCATCTTCGTCGGCGAGATGCGCGATGCCGAGACGATCGCCATGACGCTGATGGCCGCCGAGACGGGGCACCTGGTCTTTTCCACGCTCCACACGAGGGACGCGACCGGGACGATCACGCGAATCCTGGATTATTTCCCCTCCGGCCGGCAATCCGAGGTCCGCAACC
>JARRQQ010000038.1:0-11692 GCA_037381725.1 Sedimentisphaerales bacterium | reverse complement strand
GTCATATCGACAAATACGGCCCAGGCAGGCGCTGGTATCTACGTCGGTTCGAATCCCGGGTCTTCTTCAGACAGTGTCCGGGAGTCCGTGACCATCGTCAATTGCACAATAGCCCACAACCATCTTTCAGGTTCCTATTCGTCCTCCACCGGCGGCGGGATTCACGCGGTCAGCAGTGACATCGTCGTCAGCAATAGCATCATCTGGTCCAACGATGCTGAGGCCGTCATGCTGCTTAGCCCAACCTCGGGCAGTCCGGTCCGCTACTCGGATATCGAAGACGGATATCCTGGCCAGTGGAATATCAACGTCGATCCCATGTTTGCTTCGTCTACAGGCAGCGATTATCACCTTCGGTCCACTTTGGGCCGGTACGATCCGCGGACCGACACCTGGATCCTCGACGGCAGTCACAGTCCCTGTATCGATGCCGGCGATTCCCAGGATCCAGTTGGCGCCGAGCCTTTGCCGAATGGCAAACGAATCAACATGGGTGCTTATGGGGGGACCGCCGAAGCGAGCAAAGGAGACGAGCCTTTTGTCTGGCACGTCGATGGCGAAAGCGGGAGAGACTCGAATACGGGCTTGGACGCGGGGTTGAGCCGGTCCAGAGCGTTCGCCACCATTCAGCGTGCAGTGGACGAAGCCTGGCCCGGTGATACGATTCTGGTTTGGCCGGGGACGTACCGTGAAGCGGTGAACCTTAAAGGCAAGGCCATCACGGTTCAAAGCGCGGACGAGGTGGCGGTGGTCACAGCGCCGGCGCCGGCGTACTATGCGTTCAACTTCTGGACGGCTGAAAACTCAGAGTGCGTTGTGCGGAATTTCATCATCACGGGATGTGAGGACGCAGGAATCTACTGCAATAACGCCTCACCGACTCTGGCGAATTTGACGATAACAAATAACACTCTGGGTATTCGGTGCGAAGAAAGCGCCGATCCCGACATCGTCAACTGTATTTTGTGGAACAATGAGAAGGACCTGTACCATTGTGAGGCTCGCTACAGTTGCATGGCCCAGGAAGATGCTCTAACGCGGGGTATCGGCAACTTCAAAGACGACCCGGGGTTCGCCGACCCTGACAACGGCGACTACCATCTCATGTCCCGAGATGGTCGATACTCCCCACTTACCGGTACGTGGGTCAAGGACGCTGTTACGAGCCCTTGCGTCGATACAGGTGACCCCGGTATGGAGCCCGGTCGCGAGCCGATGCCCAATGGGAGCAGGGTAAACGTCGGGGCCTACGGCGGAACCCCATTTGCCAGCCTGAGCAGAAATGCGTGGTGAGGGCATTTGCGATTTGGGCCTGTAGGGCGGTGAAAACCGCCTTCTTGGCCTGCCAATAAATTTTTTACCGGACGAAGAAATTTTGGTTGACAAGGGGGTGAAGAGGCGCGTATAATACACCGGTTAAGTTGGGTACGCTCCGTGCGCACAGAAGAGGGATTCTGGGCACGAGAGGAGGATAGGAAGATTCGCGTCCGACATAGACAAGTGACAGGCATTGGGGCTTGTGACTCGCGTCTCGTGACTCGTCGAGCCACGAGCGGCGTGCGGCGTGTATCCGGTTTTACCCTCATCGAGCTTCTCGTCGTCATCTCCATCATTTCTCTGCTCATGGGCCTGATGCTCCCGACGTTCGGCCGGATTCGCAGGCAGGCGAAGGCGGTACAGAGCATGAACAATCAGAGGGAGATCACGGCTAACCTCAATCTCTTCGCCTCGGACAATGACGACAAATACCCCGAATCCGTCGCTACGGTGGGGACCGACAATAGCTGGAACTGGTCTGATCCGACCAAATTAGCGGGGACGGATCACCGCAGCCCGGGAAGGCATCGGGCGATGAGCGAGTACCTGCGGAGCTACATGCCCGATGCCCGAACCATGTACTGCCCCAACGCGCCGCAAAGGTACGAGTACCTGCAGATGGCTTGGGACGCTGGCGATAATTGGGATTTTCCTGAGGACGGCGCCTTCGCAGAAGACCCGCTCGGCGGCACCTATTGTTTCTATTGGAACTACATCGGCTACGTTGGCGGCCGAAGGGTCCTTTTCAGAGGTCCCCGGGGGCCGGCCAGCGGCGGACGACGCTACAGCAAGTTGCTCGTGACCGACTATTTCGGTTACGATCACTGGCGAAGCCCCTGGTCTCACGGTAGCTGTGAGTATTTCGAGGGAGCCAAGATCACGCCCGAAACGTGGCTGCTTTCTGGCTACTGGTCTCGCGAAGGCGACCCCGAGAACCCGCCCAAGATCACGATGCGGGCCGGCTTCACCGACGGACACATTGAGAATTACACGCCGTCGGATGTCGTGCCCATGAAAGTCTCCATTGCCGCTGACGGCACCATCCCTTACCCCGACGGCGTCGGCCCCGGCATCTTCTATTTGCCGAGAACCGCATTCCGGTAAGCACACCCTAATCTTGTCGAACGAGATAATAGTCAGTGGATAGGGTGTACAATGCGCGCCCTGTTAATCTCTCTTACTTCCATCCCTCCGGTTGATTTGGTATATATCAAAGGATATTTGAGATAGACCGATGCGAACGAAATGCGTGACAATCAGTGTCATAACTGCGCTGGTTTGTGCCAGTCCGATTGTTGCCCGGATTCAACCGTATGCCGGGAATCCCTTCTACTGGGAGTACGGCGGCCGGCCGGTGCTCCTGGTCGGCGGCTCGGACCGAGACAACCTGTTCCAGTGGGCGGGCGAGGGGACGAAACTCACGGACCATCTTGACCTGCTCGCAAGCTGTGGCGGCAACTATGTTCGCTGCACAATGAGTTCGCGCGAGTATACGTCGGAAGGGTTCCGCTGGGACGTGTTGCCCTACCCGTTTGCCAAGGCCGGCGGCAGATACGATTTAAGGCGATGGAACGACGAGTACTGGAACAAGCTGAGCACGTTTCTTTCGGAAACGTGCAAGCGTGGCATCATCGTCCAGATCGAGCTTTGGGATCGCTGGAACGAGTCCGGCGATTCGACCAAACCGGGCAACGGTTGGTACGATTCCCCGTGGAATCCCAACAACAACGTCAACTACGAGTGGTCGGATAGTCCTTTGCTCAAGCCGGGTAAGACGGACTTCTACAATTTATTTCACTACGCCGCGCTGAAGAGTCATCCGGTTTTGTTGCCGTTGCAACAGCGCTTCGTCAGGAAGATCATCGACACCGTTATTGATGGCGGCTTCGATAACGTGATCTACCAGATCGACAACGAAAGCGGCATTGGCGACGAATCGCTGGAGCCGGACCCGTACTGGGCGCACTTCGCACGCCAGTACGCCCGGTCCAAAGGAAGCGGTGAACTTTATGTCTGCACGCAGCGACGTTTTCATTCGCCAACGCCGTACAAGACAAAAACGTTTCGCGATTGGAACAACCCGGAGGTTCGCGTGCCGATCCTTAACGCGGCGTTCAATTATTGCGATATCTCTCAGAACAACGGTACTGTCGGCCAGACTCATTACGACAACCTTCTTTGGTTCCGCTCCAAGGTGCGGCAATACGGTCCCCGGCCGATCAACAACGTGAAAGCCTATCATTTTAACTGGTCTATCGGCGGCGACTTCCACAAGCGCACGCCGGGCACGGATGCGGAGGCCGGCGCGAGACTGTGGCGGGCGGTTTTCGCCGGCGCCGCGAGTTTTCGTTTTCATCGGCGGACTTACTTTCGGCGCAGCGGAATCCTTGATGGGATCGGGCTTAGTGCCCTCGCCCGGCAGTATCTTCGTAGCATGAGGCTTTTTTTGAAAATCGTGAACCTTTTCAGCATGGAGCCGCGCAACGACTTGCTGTCCGGTCGAAGTGACGACGAGGCGTACTGTTTGGCTGGACACGGCAGGCAATACGCCGTCTTTTTCTCCGGCTGCGCCGATCGATCGGTCGTGCTCAACCTTGCGGACGGCAGCGGAGAGCTGCGACTGCGTTGGCTCGACGTGGCTCAAAGCCGTTGGTCTGATGGGGACAGGACGGTGAGGAGCGATACGTGCACGTTGCACTCGCCCGGCCCGGGGCACTGGGTCGCCGTCCTGCAGTCTTCCGAGGCAAGTCGATAGTCGCGCGATAGACGTGGATTAAAGGAGACAATATATGAATGAGACCGATGCCCCACGAGTTTGGAAAAACCATGCTGTTGTTTATCTGTTAAGCATCATTCAGCTCTGGCCGGCTTTATCTTCACCTGCATCGGAACCTACCAAGGTGGGAACGTCGATATTCTCGTTCGTGAGCGTGCCGAAATTTACCGATCAGGCGCCTGGCTGGACGGCGTTGTTTGGCGGCGAGACGCTCGACGGTTGGGTCCAGAAGAACGGCACCGCCACTTACCGAGTTGTCGACGGAACCATCGTTGGGAGGACGGCCCAGGGGAGTTGGAATTCTTTTCTTTGTACCGAAAAAGAATACGGCGATTTCGAGCTTGAATTCGATGTGAAGGTGGATGCGGGTTTGAATTCCGGCGTCCAGATCCGCTCGAAGACCAGGGACAAGACCATCGGCAAGGGGCCAAACAACGCAGCCGGTCGCGTCATCGGTCCGCAAGTAGAGATCGAATCGAGTGGCCGGGACGGCGCCGAAGCTGGCTACGTTTATTCCGAAGCGACCGGACGAGGATGGTTGACGCCTAAGGGGCGTTTGATTCCACACAAGCACTTCCGGGACGGTCAGTGGAACCACTACCGGGTCGTTGCCCGCGGGCCGCGGATTCGGACCTGGATCAATGGCGTCTCCATTGAGGACCTGACGGATGAAGAAGCCTTTGCGGAATTCCCGCGAGGGTTCATTGGATTGCAGGTACACCGCATCGGTCCCGGAAGGGGACCTTATGAAGTTGCATGGCGCAACATCCGCATTCGGGAACTCGACGTTAAGACTGAAAGGGTCTACTTTCCCCCTCCTGATTCACAGGGCGGCTGGCGGACGGCGATAACGGCTGAGGAGGTTTGCCGGCTCGCGGGGCTGGACCTTGAGAAGCTCAACGACGTGTTTGTGGACTATTCCAAAAGCACCAAGAACGGCGGACTGCTCATCGTGCGCCACGGATGGCTGGCGTTTGAAAAGTACTTCGGTTACGGATGCCGTGACGCGACGCCAAACCTCGGCTCCTGCGGCAAGTCCTTCACGAGCATTGCCGTCGGGATTCTGATGAGCGAGCACCCCGACTTGTTTCCCGACGGCCTCGACCAAAAGATCTTCACGCCCACTTACCTACCGCCGGAGGCGTTTCCCTTGAGCGATCCCGCCAAAGCCGAGATCAAGCTCGGCCAGTTACTGGCTTTCACCGCCGGTATCCGGGGCAACAATCCGGGACGCTCGTGGGGCCGGCGTGTGATCCTCGATCCGCCCGGGCCGGACGGCTGGCAAGCGATGGTGGACGCCGTGGCGGTGGGCAAGCGGGACATCTCTATCAACGGACGCAACACCTCCACGGCGACGCTCTGGTGTGAGCCGGGCGGAGGATACTCCTACGCGACCGCCTCCGCCCATCTTGCTTCGATGATCGTCCGGCACGTCAGCGGGATGGAGCTGGAGCCGTTCGTCCGAACGCGCCTGGCCGAACCCACGGGCTGGGGGCCTTTCACCTACGCTTACAAGCACGCAAAGGAAGTCACGCATACCCCCGGCGGTGGTGGTATCGCCGTACGCGCCACGGATATGCTCCGGTTCTGCTACTTGTTGCTCCACGAGGGGCACTGGCAAGACCGACAGCTCGTGCCAACCAAGTACGTTCGGCATTGCGGACGTAAGTCACCCTACAATCCGCACACGCCGTACAGTCTCCAGTTCGACGTGAACAGCGACGGCCACGTCACGGGTGTGCCGCGCGACGCCTTCTGGAAAACAGGTTCGGGCGGACACGTTTTGTACATCGTTCCTTCCCTGGACCTGGTGGTCTGGAAACTTGCCGGGCGCGACAACCAATACCAGAAGAGTAATACAGGTGTTCCTATGCCAAGTGGATCCGTCAAAGGGGGCAAGTCGCGCCGCGGCTGGAAAACCTCGGGACGGATCAGCTCGATGGAATTGTTGCAAAGGATAGTGGAGGCGGTGGTCACGCCCGAGCGGTAGCCAAAAGACCGAGCATCTCAATAGGAGGCGGACCTATCCGATCTGTGGTGACCGGAATGCTACACTGTATTCGCGAGCGCAAGAGAAAGGGCTGTGAGTTTGTCGCTCACAGCCCTTATCCGATCTCGTCGCTCGAAGAGTAACGAGTCACGAGTCATTACGTCTTGCTTAATCCGGGCAATCTTCGAGCCATACGGCCGTGAAATCGACCAGATCGTCCGTGTTGATCACTCCATCGCCGTTGAAGTCCTGGCAGACGGTGTAGCTGACATCGGGCGTGAAGTAGTAGTCTTCGGTTTCACCGTAGACGTATTTGTCCTCGGGCCCTGAGCCGCCGTGGCCTTTGGCCTGGGGATCGCTGCCGCCCTTGAAGGGCTGCTCCGAGAGCGTGATTCTCATCCATATCTGTTCCCGTCCGCCCTGGGGATGCCAGGGGATAAAGGCCGGCGTGGTGATCACGTTGGACCCGACGGGCAGATCGAACAGGAACTGGTTCTGAACCGCCCATTCCGGTGCGGAGCCCTGAGCGCCGTCGAGCGTGTCGTCCCAGTCCCCGTCGCGGTTCCAGTCGAACCACACGTTGACCCAGAGATCGACGCCCGGATCGACGACGTTGACAGTATAGTCGAAGGTCGTCCAGCGGCCGGCGGGCAGGTTAAGCGGCATTGTGACGCCGTCGTCGCCCTTGTCGTCGTTCGATGCACCGGACGAAGGAGTGATATTGTTGACGCCGTCCTGATCGGGGCCCGAATCGGCTTCCGTCTCCCAGGTAATGCTCTTGCCCAGGAAGGCCACGAGCTGCTCGTTCATGTGGAGCGGCCCGAAAGGCCCGGTGCCGGTGCCATCATCGTAAACCGTCGGATAGTTGGCCTTGACAGCGGAGGGAGCCGGATAGGCGTTCATGTTCTTGCCGAAATTGTTGGTGCTGTCGGGAGCGTCGCCGAGGTCCGGCACGTCCGCCGCACCACCTGATTCACAACTAATGTTCAGGACGCCCTCACCCGTATTGGAGCCGTAGCCCCCGACCTCGATCAGGTACTCGTCGCCGGCGGTCGCGGCAAACGTGATCTGCGACGTGTACCCGGGTGAGAAGTCGTCGTTGCACGCAATCATGTCGCTTGAGGTCAGGTTGCAGTTGTCGCCTTCATAGACGGCGAGCATCGTATCGAAGCTGCTGCCCAGGAGGCTGACCGTCGCGTCGCCGGTGCACGAGGCCGTGTAGACGAACCAGATATTGGGGCTGGTCATGCACAGGCCCGGACCGTCGAAGGTTGCATCTGTTGTATCGAACGCCAGGTCCTTCACCTCGCCGATCGCTTGGGCGTGGGCGCAATCATCTTTGGAAGGCTGCCCGCCGCCTGACTCGCAACTGATGTTGAGCACGCCCTGGCCGGTCCTGGAGCCGTAACCGCCGACCTCGATCAGGTATTTCTGACCGGCGACCACGGGGGCCAAGACCTCTGACTGCTCGTACGGTGCAACATCGTCGTTGCAAACGAGCAGGTCGCCCGAGTTCAAATCGCAGTTGGCGCCCTCGTAAACGGCCAGCATCGTATCATAGCTGCTTCCCAGCAGGCTGATCGTCGCATTGCCGGTGCACGAGGCGGTGTAAACGAACCAGATATTAGGGCTGGTCATGCACGCGCCGGGGCCATCGAAGGTGGCGTCCGTCGTATCGAACGGCAGGTCCTTCACGTCGCCGACCGCCTGAGCGTGTGCACAGTCGTCCTTGGAAGGCTGGGCCGCCGGCTCACAACTGATGTTGAGCACGCCCTGACCCACGGCGGAGCCATACCCGCCGACTTCCACCAGGTAAACGTCCCCGACTGTGGTCTCGAACGTGATCTGCGACTGCCGGCTGGACGAGAAGTCGTCGTTGCAGGCGATCAGGTCGCTCGAGGTTAGATCGCAGTCATCCCCCCCGTAGACGGCGAGCATAGTATCATATTCACTGCCCACCAGGCTGACGGTGGTTTCACCGGTGCACGAGGCGGTGTAGAGGAACCAGATATTGGGACCGGTCATGCACAAACCCGGGCCGTCATGGGTGGCATCCGTCGTGTCGAATGCCAAATCCGCCACCTCCCCAACGGGCTTGGCGTTCCCACAGCTATCGTTGTTGGTCGGGCCCGGCTGCCCTTCGCACCCGATGTGGAGAAATCCGTCGCCGGTATAGTCCTGGTACCCTCCGACTTCGATCAGGTACCGCTTGCCGGTAGTGGCTGCGAACGTGACTTGCGAGAGCCAACTGTCGCCGTAATCGTCGTTGCAGCCGATCCGGTCGCTGCTTGTGATGTCAGAGCTGCACCCGTCATACACGCCAAGCACGGTGTCGAAGTAGGCGCCTTCTATGGCCACGGTGACCTCCCCGGTGCATGAGGCCGTGTAGCAGAACCACACGTTGGGGCCGTAATTGCAGCCGCCGGGGCCGTCGAACGTCGCGCCTCGCGTGTCAAACATTATGTATGTTCCGTCGCCTGTCGGCTCTGCGTTCGCAATATCGTCGTTGGTAACGCCTAGGGCGACCTGTGTAACGCCGATCAGCAAGATGATCGCGCAAGCCGAGGCTAATTTCGAGTTGAACCAGTTCATTTCCGAATCCTCCAACAATAAAGTGAGTATCATTTGTCTGAACGGTGCGGCTGCGACGAGACTCTAGTGCCTGAAAAGCCACACAAACTGTGAGGTACGCATCCTTCTGTGCCTTCGATACTATGAAAAAGTGCCAACCGTATTTCAAATGTAACGCTTTTTTCTGCGTTTCTTCATCGGCATTTTGCCCTCCCGACTGTATCTCTAATGCGACGTTTTCGGATATTTCTGCCTCGGAATCCTGGTCCAGGCCGCGTTCGTCGACGGTCCGATACTGGATTCCAGAGTCTTGAAGAACCTCAATTTCTGCGCCGCAAAGGGCCTGACACCTGAAAGAGTGCGCCCGAACGATAGGGAGGCTGACTCTTCGCGGGCGGCTGGGAATGGTTGACGCCGCTTTTGAGAGGGTTCTGAGGCGTTTCAGTCCCGTTTCGAAGCTAACGGGACCGGACCAGTTGACTCTGGTCGATCTTGACGTGTGGAAGATTCGCCCTTATTTCCTCGACGAAGCGCAGGCCGTCCTTCCAGTACCCCGCCGTGGGCTTCAAATCGGCGCAAAAGCCTGCGAAATAGCGGTTTATGTTCCCGATCTGAAGCTCCCTGAGGTACTTGCTGACCATCGAGGCCAGCGAGACGGGAAGGAATCGCCCATCGGCCCCGACGGCGAAGTGCAGCCGCATCCGCTTACCGGCGGCTCGCAACTCATAACTGCTGGTAGTCGCACTTTCGCGCAGAATCTTCAATTCCAGCTCGCCAAACACCATTTGGAGGTGTCTGCGATAATGAACGCGCCCGCCTTGTCGGTCTATCAGGATGTGGAGGTCATCGCCCGAGAATCTGTCGCAGGCTCTCTTTATCAGGCGCGAAGTGGTACTGAAAAGGACATTGGCTTTGTTTTTCATGGCGGCAACCATCCGGTTGTAGTAGGCCACGTCCAGGCAGCAACTGGCTAAATCCAGCAATTTCATGCTATTTGAAGCCAAATCCTCCGCCAGCACGGACGAGGCGAGGTCTCTGTCGGCGCCGTCGCCGGCGAGAGGCCGGGCATCGACGCCCGCGTACCAGGGGTAAGTGTCGAGCCTTTCGATGCAGTCTGGGCACAATACTCCCATGAGTTCGGCCAGTGTGGCCGGCTCTTCTCCAAGGCACTTCAGGGATGCCAGAACAGTCCGTTCCAGATGCTTGATTCCCAGCGATCTGGTGAAAGCCTTTTTACTATCGACGACGAGCAGCCTGCCCGCAAGCCGCTTTCGAGAATTGCTCAGGCTCTTCCTTAGAACTTCCCAAAGGTCGGACTTCAGAAGGTCGCCGGGCAGCGAAAACGTGGTCGAAGAGACGACCAGCGGTCCCAAGAGAGGTCCGAAACCCGCTTCATCAATTCCTACCAGTATCGCCATCCTTGCGACTCCAGTCTGAGGCGTCCAGCCTCGGAGGTCCTTTCACAGAACTGAACCGACGTTATACTCCACCACTACCCGGCGTGGCGCGAATTCCCGGCCGCAAACCATCGTGAGAAGCCGCACGCTCGGGAACGGTCAGTCCTGTTCTCTGCAACCGTGTAAAGTCATAATCTATTCTCCTCCGCCGGTCAATATCTCCCTATTTCGTTTGCCTTCCCCTTCGAGCGATGACAGGTAGAAGCTGAGACTGGCCGTGCCGTCCATTGTGGGCTCGTTGGAAGCATAGTCACCGATATCGTCATGGTATACGGCTTTGCCGTCTTGAAATGGAGCATACGCATCCTTGTTCATCAAGTGGATGCCCCGCAAATTGTCGTAGATAGCTTTGTATACCGGGCCATCAACTAGACCGCCATAAGTCGTTTCATTCCGCAGATAGGTTATTGACGAATGAGGCAATTCAGGATAGTCCGCTCCGGCCGGCAGCCCGCAGATCATGCTGGTTCCCCACGGATTGCACCCAAAGAGCCAATCGCGCAGGGCCGCTTCCATTTCGGCATACGTCGTGTCTTTTGTTGCGTTGAAATAGCACCGGGCCTGAGTCAACGCGGCTGCGACCAAATTGTTGGAACACCAGATGAACGGTATGCCGTTGAGAAACGGATCTTTGGCCCCTCGCTCGGAAATGAAGCGAAGCCCTTCTCGCAAATAATCAATGTAAACGCTGTCCTTGTCCGACAGATAGTAGTGTCCTAAATTGACAAAGGGGTAGAATTGATAATGCCTCGCCCGGCCGGAGGACATCCACGGAGTGACAGGTTCGACCGCGCCCCACTTTAGCGCTTCATCAAGATAGTATTGCTTATGAGTCAGGCGGTGCAATTCACAAGCGGCCAATTCCAGATCGTCCACGTAGTTCTCTTCTTCGTAAAAGTATGGGGATACGTTGCAGACCGTTTGGCACGCGCCTAAATCACTTAACGCGAATTCGTAGGCTTGGACGGCTTTCTTCGCTATTCTATCTGCGAAGGACGGATCGTATTCTTTCAGCAATTGTGCTCCCAGCGCAAAGGCTGAGGCGAATTTAGCCGCACTGGATGAGACGCCCGTTGTCCGATTCTTGTGTTTTGCAGGTCCCTGAGGCTTTCCCGTGATAAAATAGACCGGCCTGCATTTGCCCAACCCATAAGTCGCGGTATCCTTGTTGGGCAGTCTGAATCCCACGTGGTCACGATCATCGGCGATCTGATTGTACATTTCGCCATAGGCCGGATTCATCTTGTCCAGCCACTCTAGGCCCCACTTAGCTTCGTCGAGAATGTCCGGTATGCCGTTTTCTCCTTTGTCGCCCTTAGCGTCGTATTTGTCGCCGTAGACGTCCGGATTGTGCAGCCAGGCAAATAGCATTTGATAAGTCGCGTTGGCCGAAGTGGCGAGGTATCGCAGATAGTCCGAGGCATCATGCCAGCCACCCGTAACGTCAATCTTCTGGCCGCTTTTTGTCGGATGGTCGACAATGATTCCGTCGTTCAAATGACACGAATCTTCCAGGTAGGGATTGTAGCCGCACCGTTGCTGACGCATGTAGTTCAGAATGAAATCAGCCGTACCGTCATA
>JARRQQ010000037.1:0-11724 GCA_037381725.1 Sedimentisphaerales bacterium | reverse complement strand
GGTTATTGCCGCGCCAGTCGTACTCGCGCACCTGGTTCATCTATCCGTTTCTTTTGACTCAGATGGACAGCTCATCTGAACCGTTCGCCCCGGAGAATCTCCCTCTCGCGCGGCACTTCGAGAACATGGGGCAGATCTTTATGCGATCCGGCACGGGAAAAAGCGACACGTATTGCCTTTTTTCGTGCGGCGGCACGCTCACTCAGCATCGCCATTACGACGCTTTGAACTTTGTGATTTACCATCGCGGCTTTTTAGCACTCGATTCCGGAACGCGATACAAGGAATTCGACAACGGCCAGCATCTCGCGAACTATTTCGCCCAGACCGTCGCGCACAATTGCGTCGTGATTCACCAGCCCGGTGAGCCGCCAGCACGGTACTGGGGCGGTACGGTCACCGGCAATCACGGGGAACAACACAAGCAGCTTGGCTCCGTCGTGAGAGCTTTCGAGACCAACAAGGATTATGTCTACGTGGCCGGTGACGCGACTGCGTGTTACCAGCACGGACCCGTGAAACGCGAGGGGCAACCTGATTTGCCCGAAAAGTGCGACCAGGTGACACGTCAGCTTGTCTTCTTGCCCCCCAATCACTTTGTGATTTTCGACCGCGTCGACACAACGGACGCTTCGTATCGCAAGGACTGGCTGATTCACACAGCCTACGAGCCGACCATTCTCAACAAAACGATTCGGGTCGACCACGGTGAAGGACGGATGTTCTTCCGGACGCTGTTGCCGAACGACGCGGTTCTCACGCCGGTAGGCGGACCCGGCAAGGATTTCTGGGCGGCGGGGCAGAATTGGGACATCGTCTCCGACGGTCTCAAGCCCGAGAACCTGGCTATGATGGGACAGTGGCGCGTCGAAGTCACGCCCGGTGCCCCACGCAAACGTGACGTCTTTCTCCATGTTATTCAGGTGGGCGATCAGAAGCTCGACGCGATGGACGAAGTGACGCTGCTTCAGGACGAGGGCACGTGCGGCGTTCGTTTGACGACCGGCAATCAGAAATGGGAAGTCACCTTCAACTCAACGGGCAGATTGGGAGGGCATATCAGACGCCTCGGGAGCACTGGGAATATCAGCACTGCGCTGGCGACAACGGTCCAGCGCCAAGTCGGTATTCAAGCCCGACCTTTTGGCAGCATGACCTACGAACAGGCGAAAAGCAGAATCCCCAAGCGCGAGCTCCCCGGGTTCTGGGTCGGTGACCTGGAACGTCTGAAACAGTGCCTCTCGAACCTCAAAAAGGCTCAGGTCAAAACCATCGCTACGTCGCCCGGCGGGCGGCTAGTCCAGCTCGTCGCCTTTGGGAAACACGAGCCGGCCCGGCATCGGGCCAACTTCAACTCCGCTATCGGCGGCCGGGACGCTTCCGCCTATATGGACAAGGCCAGCCGGCAAAAGCCCGTCGTTCTCTTCGTAGGGCCGGTGCACGGCGCAGAGGTCGAGGCCCTGACGGGCCTGGCCAATTTCATCCATGTTATGGATACGGGGCGCGATCTGGCGGGACGGGATCAATCCGAATTGCGGGCGCTGGGCGAGCAATGCCGCCTGCTTATTATCCCGGCGGGCAATCCCGATGGTATCGCACGCTTCAAGCCTAAATCGTTGCTGAAAATGACGGAGGACGATTTGCGCTTCTGGGGCCAGGGCACCTGGAGCGATGACACCTTCTGCGGCTGGCCCCAGTCCAAACGACAACACCCGATGGTCGGAAGCAACGTCGGGTTCCTGGGTTGCTATTTCGATGACGCCGGTGTCAATCCCATGCACGACGAGTTCTTTGCTCCGATGGGACCCGAGGCGCCGGCCATTCTGAAGGTCGCCAGAGATGAAGGGCCGGACCTGGCGGTATCGCTTCATAGCCATGAGAATGCTCCGGCAGTGCTTCGGCCCGCCTATGTCACTACGGAAATCCAGGAAGAAGTGCGCTCGCTCGCCGAGAGGTGCTACGCCCTGCTCGACCAGCGAGGTCTTCCTCACGCCAGGCCGTTTTCCGTTGCGTCCGAAGGCGGCAAGCATCCGGCACCGTTCAATCTGGTCAGCGCACTCTACCATACCAGCGGGGCTACGTCGTTCACCTTCGAATGCCCTCACGGACTGGTCGGCAAAAATGCGTGTCAGGTCGATGCAAATCAAATACTCGACATCCAGCTCACGCTTTACGAAGCGATGCTGCGCCACGTGATTGAAGAGAAGAAAGCCGGGACGCTTTAATAGCAATGAATCCGCTTCGATATTTTTCGATTTTAGCATTGTTAGGGTCATTTTGGCTCACAGATGCGCGGGCCAATCACGCGAGCGGCGAAACGCTTCGAGCCGCGGTGGAAGCAGACTGGACCGCTCAGGAACGTCGAAAAAATCGTACCCCCGACGAGCCGGCTGCCGTGCGAGATGCTTACCGAAGTTCACAATTGCTTCTTGGTGACCTTCGTAATAGGCCTGAAAAGCTGGATTTGACCTCAGAGGCGAAAACTCTTGAACAGTTAGGGCCAAAAGTGAAGGCGGTGGATTCTCTGGACAACCCGGCCAGGCTCGACTTGTACCAGAGAATCCGCTCGGTAACGCGCGTTCTAGTACTGAAAAATCCGCTTATTGCCTCCAAGCCCATCGTGTTTATGAAGCGTCGCCGTTTTATCTGCCAGATGCTCCATGAATATCTGGGTTTCTTCTACGACTATGAGGACATCGCCGGCGGAGGCATTTACGTGCTTGAAAAGCCTGGCCGGTCATCGAGGATTCGTGAGCTCATCAATGGCCGGCTTCCTCGGGGTAACTATACCACTTTGGCACTCTCTTACGATGGTCATACGCTTTACTTCGCCTTCGCTGAGCGGGCAAAAGAGAAGCCGGATTTCTACTCGCCCGAGCGACGATGCTTTCATATCTACACTATAAACGCCGATGGGACGGGTCTTCGCCAGCTCACCGATGGACCTAACGATGACTTCGATCCCTGCCCTCTTCCCGATGGCGGCATTGCTTTTATGTCCACCCGCCGAGGCGGCTTCGGACGTTGTCATAATCCGTGGGAGCCTCTGCCAGCCTATACGCTGCATCGCATGGACGCACCCGGCGGCGCGATACGAAGGCTCTCCTTCCACGAGACCAACGAGTGGCATCCTTCGGTGCTCGCCGACGGGCGAATCGTCTATTCCCGCTGGGACTACGTGGATCGCTCGGCGGCCAACTACCACGGCCTTTGGGTGAGCAACCCGGACGGGACGAACCCGAGCATCCTTTTCGGCAACTACACCCAACGGATCAATGCGTGCTACCAGGCGCGGTGCATTCCAGGGTCGGATCGTATCGTTTTTGTGGCAGGAGCACATCACGCCGACGTGGGCGGTTCATTGGTCGTTTTCGATCCCGACCGTGAAAAGCTCGACCCCGTGACCGGCCAGGACCGTTTCGAGGCGATTGAATCCCTCACGCCGGAGGTGTGTTTTCCGGAGGCGTCCGGCTGGCCGAACAGCTATTTCCATAGTCCCTGGCCACTGTCGGAAAATTACTTCCTCGTCGCTTTCAGCTTCGAGCCGCTCCCCGGGATGGGTTCCCACGTGAAGAAGGATACACAGACCGGACTCTACTATTTCGATCGCTTCGGCAATATGGAGCTGCTCTACCGCGATCCCAACATCTCCAGCATGTACCCCATTCCTCTGGCCGAACGGCCGCGGCCTCCGGTTATCCGTTCGACACTGGACGTGGAACTTGGCAATGAAGGCGAGTTCACGCTGATCGACGTGAACCAAAGCCTGTTCACAATGCCGGACGACCGGCCAATCCGCGAACTGCGCATCTTCCAGGTGCTTCCCAAGACGTACACGCACGTCGCCAACAAGCCCAGACTCGGCTACGCAAACGCCGAAAGCGCCCGCATGATGCTCGGCACGGTTCCCGTGGAACCGGATGGTTCGGCGTATTTCCGCGCCCCGGCAGGCAAGCCGATCTACTTTCAGGCGGTGGACCAAACGGGTCGAGCGGTCCAGACGATGCGGAGCATTACCTACTTGCAGCGCGGTGAGCGCCGCAGTTGCCTGGGTTGCCATGAGCCTCGCCGGAGGGCGCCGGTCAATCGACAAGGTCTTCTGGCTTTGAAGCGAGCGCCATCGAGGATTCAACCCGGCCCGGACGGGACACGGCCATTCAGCTTTCCGCGCCTCGTGCAACCCGTGCTCGACAGCTATTGCGTGCGATGTCACGATGGCGGCAAAGGCGAATTGAAAAGCCCCTTGGTGCTGACGGGCGAGCCTGCCGGAACGTTCACCCACTCGTATGAGAGTCTCAAAAAGTACGTCAGATGGTACGAATGGGGAGGCAAGACCATCGAAGCCGTTGTGACCCGGCCCGGACACTCGGGTGCCGATGAAAGCCCTCTGCTGAAGGTACTGGCGGACTCCACACATGCGGAACGTGTGCACTTGCCCGACGAAGACCTTCAGAGGCTGCATATCTGGCTGGATGGGAACGCACCTTTTTACGGAACCTACGAGCCGCAGCAGCAAGTGGCTCAGCAAAATGGCCAGGCCGTGCCACCCCCTTTGATTCAATAGGAGTACCGAATGAACCTGGACTTTTCCTATTACATGCCGACCCGAATCCTCTTCGGTTGCGGCAAGCTGAACGAGCTTGAGACGACCCCGTATCTGCCCGGCAAGAAAGCTCTCGTCGTGATCGGGGCATCAGGGGCGATGCGAAAACTCGGATACCTCGATAGAGTAGTCAAGCTTCTTAAAGGTAACGGCATCGAGACCGTCGTCTATGACAAGATTCAGCCCAATCCCGTCTGCGAGCATGTCGAGGAAGGCGCGGCGGTCGCCAAGGAAAGCGGCTGCGATTTCGTCCTCGGCCTCGGCGGAGGGAGCACTATTGACTCATCGAAAAGTATCGCCGTGATGGCGGTCAATCCCGGGCGGTACTGGGATTACATTGCCCGAGGGAGCGGCGGAAAGAAGACGCCCCCCAATGGTGCACTGCCTATCGTGGCGATTACCACGACCGCCGGGACGGGAACCGAGGCCGATCCGTGGACGGTCATCACCAAGAGCGATACGAACGAGAAGATCGGTTGGGGCAACGCTTTTACGTTCCCGCGTTTGTCGATTGTCGATCCGGAATTGATGGTAAGCGTTCCTCCCAAGACGACCGCCTATACCGGTATGGATGCGTTTTTCCATTCGGTCGAGACGTATCTTGCGACGGTCAACCAGCCGGCGAGCGACCATCTGGCGCTGGAGGCCGTCAGTCTGATCACGAAGTACCTGCCCATCGCCGTCAAAGACGGCACGAATATCGAGGCCAGGACGAAGTTAGCCTGGGCCAACACCGAAGCCGGGATGTGCGAATGTCTGTCGTCCTGCATATCCCACCATTCGTTAGAGCACGCGATCAGCGCCTATTACCCGGAGGTCGCACACGGCTCCGGCCTGACGATGCTTTCCGTATCGTACTTCAGCTATTTGGCCGAGAGGAATCCGGCGCGCTTCCCGGACCTGGCGCGAGCGATGGGTGAGGACGTGGACGTGTCGCGGGCATCCTGCCCACGATCCGAGGGCGGGACGCCCTCGCCACGGGAACAGGCGATGGCCTTTATCACCGGGCTGAAAAAGCTGATCGCGAACATCGGCCTCAAGGAAGAGAAACTCGCCGATTTCAACATTGAAAGAAAAGATTTGCGAGTCTTTGCGGAAAATGCGTTCTACGCGATGGGCAGCCTTTTCGACATCACGCCGGTCAAGCTGAGCCTGGAAGACGTGGTCACGATCTACGAGAATGCCTATACATAGTGGCGAATATGACAATCCCTAGTCGCATTTTGGGAGGTAACAATGCCAAAGGATCGAACGATTGTATGGGTCCTGGAATACATCTTTGGCGGAGCGATGGTTATCGTCCCGATGACCCGCCTGACCCTTCACCGGTTTGTCTGGAGCTATCCACATACGTGGGCGACGCAATTGTTT
Source organism: Sedimentisphaerales bacterium (assembly GCA_037381725.1). GTDB lineage: Bacteria > Planctomycetota > Phycisphaerae > Sedimentisphaerales > Anaerobacaceae > JAFGTG01. Next base: position 5,750 of record JARRQQ010000037.1, on the reverse strand, counting down.
GTCACCTGTCTCGGTGTCATCTTGATCTCCTGTGCCAGCTCGATGCGACAGCGAATGTTGCTGGCGAAACGCATCGACGAATTGACCGGACAGATACGGGAACGCTCCGCACTCTCGCAAGGATCAGCAGAAGCCAAAAGCCGATAGCCGGTGATTCTCAGTACCCAATGGCGCAGCCGTCTTTTCGCGGGTCGGAGCCGCCGAAATAGCGGAGCGGATTCGACTTTCTCCATATACCCTGGTAGCCGCCGAACGCGCCGACGCCGGGGTTCAGCTTGTGCCCCATGGACGCCAGTTTGCGTTTGACGTCTTCGGCGATGTGCCGCTCGAAGCTGACCGAGCCGCCGGCCACCATTTTTTCTCCCGTCGGCTCCGAGCTTTCGAGGTGGCGCACCCGAGGCTGCTCGCCCGCCTGTTGAGGCGACATTCCGAAATCGATGAGGTTCATCAGCACCTGCGTCTGGCCCTGAGGCTGAAAATCTCCACCCATGACGCCGAACGAGAAGACGGGCTGGCCGCCTTTGGTCACGAACGCAGGGATGATGGTATGGAAGGGCCGCTTATGAGGCTCCAGTTTGTTGAGGTGATTGGGATCGAGCGCGAACAGTTGTCCACGATTCTGGAGGCAGAATCCCAACCCATCCGGCACGAATCCCGATCCCCAGCCGTAATAAATGCTCTGGATGAGCGAGACCATATTGCCGTCTTTGTCCGCGGTGGTTAGATAGATCGTGTCGGAAACGTTTCTGAGCCGGCCGGGCTTGACGCTCTGAGCAGCCCGCTTGGGATCGATCAGCTTGACGCGCCGTTCGGCGTATTCCTTCGAGATAAGCTCTTTGAGCGGAACGTCGGCGAAATCCATGTCGGCGTAGTAGACCGCGCGGTCCTCGAAGGCGAGTTTCTTGGCCTCGATGAACAAATGCAAGTGTTCGGCGGAGTTGGGCTGCATCGAGCCAATGTCAAAGTGTTCCAGCAGATTCAGCATTTGCAGCGTCGCGATTCCCTGGCCGTTCGGGGGCAGCTCCCAGACGTCGTAGCCGCGATAGCTCGTGGTGACCGGCTCGACCCAGTTGGCCGTGTGGTCCCGAAAATCGCGCATCGAAAACCGCCCGCCGTTGGCCTCGGAGAACTTGACGATTCTCTCGGCAATCGGCCCCCGGTAGAAAGCCTCGGCGCCGCCCTGGGCGATGGTCTCGAAGACGTACGCCAAGTCTCCATTTTTGAATATGTCTCCGAAACGCACGGGTTTGCCGCCGGGCATGTACGTCTTCTTGAGATTGGCATTTCCCCAGGAACCGAACGACCAGGAGCGGGCGATCACGGGCGAGACGGGAAAGCCTTTTCGCGCGTAGGCAATGGGTGCTTTGAGGAGTTCCGCCAGATCAAAACGGCCCATTCGCTTTTGCAGTGCGGCCCAGCCGCTAACGCAGCCGGGCACGCTCCAGGACAACGGGCTGTGCACCGGAATCTCCTTGAGCCCCATCGCCCGGGCCTGGTCCAGGCTCCAGTCGTACGGCGACCGGCCGCTGGCATTGAGACCGATCAGCTTGCCTTCTTTTTCATTCCAGACAATGGCGAACAGATCTCCGCCCGGCCCGCACATCATCGGCTCGACTAAGCTCAGCATGGCGTTGACGCAAATAGCCGCATCGACCGCGTTGCCGCCCGCCTTGAGGATGTCCACGCCCGCCATGCTCGCCAGAGGTTGGCTCGAACAGACGATTCCGTTTTGGCAGACGACCGTGGAGCGATTCTGATTTCTGTTTTGAAGCAACTTGCGGTTGATGAAGAGACCCTGATCTGCTGTGCTCATGTTGCGATTGTCACCCAATAGGGTGTTGCTGCTGAGGAAAGCTGACGTGCACGTGCCGCCGGCCAGCTTGAGAAATGAACGCCGTTTCATGGACCTCTACTCCTTATACGGGGCCTCGGCTCGTGAAAAAAGAAACGCGGAGCGCAGTGTCTAACCTACGCTCCGCGAAGCCCGCTACGAAATTTACGATTCATGATTTACAATTTTCAATTGTAACGGCACTTTGACGAAGCCGCAATCATGAATCGTAAATCGAAAACCGAAAATCGTAAATGCGTCAGTTGCGTCAGTGCTGCTCGACAAAAGCCCGACGTCTTTGGAACAGGTAGAGAATAATCGCCAGCGCGATCAGACCTACCAGTCCATTCTGGCCCAGACTGGAAATCAGGTCGGTGAGATTCTTAACGACTCCGCTAAAGAAGGGAACTCCCGTGTCGCCCGTGCCGAACAGAATCTCAACCACGACCCCGAGGGCGATCAGCAGCAAGAAAATTTCGGTAATCTCACCGAGCCACTTCTTCACTTCCTGTAGGTAATGCATCTTCTACTCTCCTAATTCTCTAAGTTCGCTCTTACTTTCAACACTACGTCACAGAGTATCACGTATTCTGTTCGGCTTGTTTTTTTCGTTACTTTAATATTTGTGCCCATAATATGCGGAATTCATCACTATCAGGAAGCGTCTGGCCGGCCCAAGAATCGTATGCCTCCCGACAGCAGAGCGTGTATCAGTATTGAAATCGCAGTGAGCCGGTCACGCCGAGCCACAGAGAGCTTCATGAGAGGCAAAGGGGAAACGGAACAACTTTTTTCCTATTGACCTGCGATCACCCGCAACGCCTTCTCGTTAAAATAGATAAATTTGTACTTGACTTATTCGAGAAAATAGGTTAGCATGGCGGCATGATCATAAGCATAGCGCATTTTGTTCTGCGCATAGCGCTGGTAGTAACGATTTGGGCATTCGTATGGCGATTTGTAGAGCCCAAGACGCAACTCATGCGCCTGCTTCGAGCCGCCTTGCTCGTGCTCGGCTTACTGGGCGCGTTAGCGGTCACGAGAGTCATTTCGGGGTGACCAGACGGCGATCGGCTCCGCCCCGCTCCTCTATATCTTCTTCCCTGCTCAAAGCCCTATCGTCGAGACGGTCTGCAAGGAACACTTCGGCTTCACGAAAACCCATACAATCATTTGGGCGACTAACCCGAGGGCGAGCATGATGACGGCGAACCAATAGGGCCAGAGCGCGCCGACGTTCGCGGCAAGGTATCCTCCCGCTCCCGATCCGACGACAACGCCGAGCGAGAGGGTGACCTCGTGTATCGCCATTTGGGTCGAGCGTTTTCGGCTGCCGGAGGCGCCGTAATAAAGATGAGAACTGTAGGCGAAACCAAAGCTCAAGCCCATCACCATAAAGGCGGGGACGATGACCCAGAGTGTCCGGCCGAAGATCATCAGAAGAAGGGGAACCGCGAGGATCACCTGAGCACCAAGAAGGAAGGCCGGCTTGAAATGCCAGAAGCCAACACGACCGGCGCCGGTGAGGGTGAGAAAATTGCATATCCCGAAGATCGTAACGACGATCCCGAACAGCGTTTCGGAGAATCCCAAACCGGTAAACCGCAATGCGAACTGCGAACGCGACACGCCCAGGCAAGCCCACGCGCAGAACAGGCTGATACGGGCCATCCACCTGAAGCGCAGCAGCGTCGTTTCATCGAGAGCGGCCTCGGGGCGTTCGAGAGGCTCCATCGAACCGGCGGACCCGGCTGATTCGTCGCGGGCCAGGCAAAGCAGAACAAAGCAGATCCCGAGACCCGCCACACTGGCGGCGATGGGCGTGACCGTGTTGTGGTCCACCAGGGCGCCGCTCATCGAAGGCCCCACAATGGCGGCGGCCGACCACATCCCGTTGTAGGTCCCGAGACGACGATTTAGACTGATCCCTTCGTAGTCCGCGGAGACCCAGGCCATAAGGAAAGGCCAGTAGAGGGACATAGCCGCGCCAGCGAGGATTCCGGCGCCAATCACGGTCCATATCAGGCTGTCCTTACCGAACCGTTCGTTCGCCAAAACGTGCCCGACGACGGCGACCATGACAACCGTAGCCAGGAACATGGCAGCCGCAGCGGCACGGGTGGTGTGTCGGGCCTTGAGGTGGCCCAGCATCGTCGCGGCCACCAACAAACACGACATATAGCCAAGCATATTGGCGGCCCAAGCGTACCCGACTTGCTCCTCGGTTCCGCCGATGTTGCGTATAATAAACGGCATGGCGGTCCACAGCACGTTTAGACTCATCGCCATCAGAAACGCTGCCCCGTACAAGGGCCAGACGCCCGCATAGTCCTGACGAACGTATTGAGAAATCGTCTTCTTCATCCAAACACACCTGACGAAAGAGAACGCATTGTACAACGATGCAAACGCACCGCAATAGCACATATAACAGGATAACGCTTGCTGGCGCACGGAGTAATTCGAGATTCTGGATTTTCTTCTTGACAGAACCGAGAGCAATCTGGTACAAAGATTAACGTGGCTAACCGGCGTGTCCGGGCCTGTAACGTACCAGACTTGGGCCCGTCAAGGTATCTGTGTTTTCTGAACGCGAGGAGCTTCGGCAGGATCGAAGTGAACGTCGGGAGGTGGCGTGTCTCAATTCTGTACGTGGCCCAAAGGAAGACGCCTGGGACGCAGGAGCAGATGGAAAGCCTGCCTTACCGTTGTGTCATTTATGTCAGATGTTGGTATTGGAGAGGGTTTTCACTGCTCAGGCAGATGGTACACGGGTCCTGAGTCTCCGCGCGGTTTGTGCTCGACGACAATAGATTTGAGCCTGGCGTGTGGCCAGAGCCGTCATCACATTTTCTTAGTTGTATTGTAAGGAGGATTATCATGTGTAAGAAATTGATCTATCTGGCATCGTTTGCGGCGGTCCTGCTTGTGGCGGCCCCCGCCGGAGCGCTGCTAACGGACTGGGAAGACACGGTAGCGCCGGCCTCACCGGGCTTCCTGGCCACCAATGTCCCCGACGGGCTCTATGACATCGGAGTGTACGGAGGGGAGCAGACTTACGAGTTTGTCGTCAAGAGCAATCCCGACGAGCAGGAAGCCAGTATGTGTCTGATCGGCCGGAGAAACTTTGGCGACACGGAAGCGGGATTGAAGTTCGAGCAATGGAACAACACCGGGACCTATGGCGCGACCCTCTTCGGCGTCGTGGACCTTGATTTTGGTGTGGCCAACAATCCCGGCGTGGATACACATCTGGTCTTTGTATCCAGCGAAGCCGCGGGTACGACGGCGCTCTATGTCAACGGTGTCTACCAGGCCAGTGTCGATGAACCTATCTCCCTGTCCGGTCTTGTTGGCATCGGCTACGGCGCCCAGGCAGAAGACGGAAGCGACTTCTTCGATAACTTCGACGGTGAGATCTACGGCGTAGCGATTTACGACGCGGCCCTTTCGGACGCCGAGATCGCGGCCCACTCCGAGGCGTTTTTCAGGCCGGAGCCGGCGGACCCCGGCGACGACGGTCTGGCGGCGTATTACGCAATGGAGAACGACGTGCTGGATAGCTCCGGCAACGGCAACGACGGGACCATTGTGGGCAATCCCACGTGGGTCGCAGGCGTTCAGGGCATGGCCCTGGAGTTCCACGGTCTCGGTGTGGCCGGTGGCGGCGGTGACTACGTTGACTGCGGCAGTGGCGAGAGCCTCGACATCACCGGCCCGATCTCCCTAGCTCTCTGGATAAGACCCGACGCCAATGACCCGGAGGGACAGGGCATGGAGACGGCGCCGATGGCCAAGGCGTTGAGCGGAATGAGCCCAAGTTGGAGCTACCAGGTTCGATACGGCTGGGGCAGCGATCAGCCTTACATGGCATTCACGTTCAATACGTCGCCCCGGGCCTGGGTCTACGTCGGCCAAA
>JARRQQ010000036.1:0-11806 GCA_037381725.1 Sedimentisphaerales bacterium | reverse complement strand
CTGTCTTTCTTATCTCAGCCTTGGGCAGATTTTCAAGGTCTTTGAGATACTTCTGCAACTCTTCCTCGGGCAGCTCGAAATCTGTGAGCTTGCCGGAAAGATAAGCGTCGTAGCCGGTTAGATCCATCAGACCGTGCCCGCTGTAGTTGAACAGGATGACCTTCTCTTTGCCCTCTTCTTTTGCCTTCTTGGCCTCGTCCACCACGGCGGCCAGCGCCTGACTGGTTTCCGGAGCGGGGATGAATCCTTCCGTCCTCGCCCAGGTCACCGCGGCCTCGTAGGATTGCAACTGGTGATACGCCCTCGGTTTCATCAATCCTTCCACGATGGCCTGGCAGACCAGCGGCGCCATGCCGTGGTATCGTAGCCCGCCGGCGTGAATGGGCGGCGGGACAAACGAGTGTCCGAGTGAATACATCGCCAGCAGAGGCGTCGTACAGGCCGTGTCACCGAAGTCGTAAACGAACGGCGCCCGCGTCAGCGTGGGACACGCGGTCGGTTCCACCGGGATGATCTCGATATTCGCGCCGTTGATCTTATCGGCTGCGAACGGGAAGGACAAGCCTGCGAAGTTGCTGCCGCCCCCGGCGCATCCGATCACGACGTCCGGCTGCTTCTCCCCCGCGATCTTGAGCTGCTTCTTGGCTTCGAGGCCGATAATAGTCTGGTGGAGCAATACGTGGTTCAACACGCTGCCCAGCGAGTAGCGCGTCTTGCCCGACGAATCCGTCACCGCCTGCTCGATGGCTTCGCTGATGGCGATCCCCAGGCTGCCCGGCGTGTCCGGCATCTTTTCGAGCACCATTCTTCCCGCGTTCGTCTCGGTGCTCGGGCTGGCGACGCAATTGGCGCCCCAGACGCCCATCATCATCTTTCGGAAAGGTTTCTGATCGAAGCTGATCCTGACCATGAAGACTTTGCATTCGAGTCCGATCAGACTGCAGGCGAAAGCCAGGGCGCTACCCCATTGGCCGGCTCCGGTTTCCGTCGTGAGTCTCTCGATGCCAAACTGCTTGTTGTACCAGGCCTGCGCGACGGCCGTATTCGGCTTGTGACTTCCCGGCGGACTGACGCTCTCGTCCTTGAAGTAGATGCGTGCGGGCGTACCCAGGTGCTTTTCCAGGTACACGGCCCGGCGCAGCGGACTCGGCCGCCAGCGGTAAAGGATGTCCAGGATAGGCTCGGGAATATCTATCCACCGGTCGGTGGCCACCTCCTGTTCGATCAGATTCATGGGAAAGACGGGAGCGAGCATATCGGGCGTGACGGGTTTGGCATCCGGCCCCAGCGGCGGAAGCAGCGGTGTCGGGAGGTCCGCCGCCAGGTTGTACCATTGGCGGGGAATGTCACTTTCGTTGAGCAGTATCTTTACTGGTGTCATTGGGGTGCTCCTAAATATACAAAGCCAGGTTATCAGTTACTACGTCATGTACAATTCATTTCGCAGGTCCATGCAACCGGGCGGATACTAATGCGCGAGGACGGGTTGGTCAAGGATAATTCCACACATCCGCCGATGGCCCGATAAGTGCAGAGGATAAATTTTTTCACTGAGACCGAAAAAAATTTGATTGCCGTGGCGTCACTCACTAAAATGGTGAAAAGCGTCACGGGAACCATAAATCCGGATTGTCTTGAAAGCGGGAAGAAAAATGGCGAAGAAGAAAGCAAAAAGCAGGACGATCAAGGGCGGGTGGTCGAGGAGCGACGTGAGTTTGCTCAAAAAACTCTTTCCCAACAACCCTACGGCGGAGATTGCGGGCAAGCTTGGGAGGGCGACGGACGCCGTCAAGAAGAAAGCCTCCAGGATGGGACTTCGCAAGTCGAAAAGGTACATGAAGTCCCTCGGTAGATCGTGAGGTCCGTCACTCGTCTTGCGGATTCGATGGCGGCATAAGGGCCTTGTCCCTGCAGCGACCGTCACGTCCTGTCCCTGCGCCGGCCTCGTACCTTCAAGTGTGAAGAGCATTTCTTCCTAGGCCGAGGGGATGTGCGCGCCCTCGCCCTGTTCCGTCCCCAGCTTTGCCCACGGCGTTTTGAACCGTAAATTCTTGACATTCGGCCCGTACGGGGCTATCCTTGGACGAGTTTCTATTTCTTACTTTGAGTTTTTCGAGTATTTGAAAAACTTTTATTAGGATTGATGGTTTAGGAGACTACGTTGAGAATACTTTCGGGCATACAGCCGTCGGGCAAGCTTCACATAGGCAATTTCTTCGGGGCCATGCGCCAGCACCTGCAGTTCCAGGTGGAGCATGAGTGTTTCTATTTCATCGCCGATTATCACGCCTTGACCAGCAATCCGGCACCGGACGAAGTGGCCGGTCGCAGTCTCGACGTGGCCATGGACTACGTAGCCTTGGGCCTCGATACGAATAAGACGGTCTTCTGGCGACAGTCGGACGTGCCCGAGGTGACTGAGCTGACCTGGTTGCTCTCGTGCGTGACGCCGATGGGCTTGCTGCAGCGATGCACCAGCTACAAAGACAAAGTGGCGCAGGGCCTCAGCCCCAACCATGGTCTGTTCGCTTACCCGGTGCTCCAGGCGGCGGACATCCTGCTTTACAACAGCGACCTTGTCCCCGTCGGCGCCGATCAGAAACAGCACATCGAGGTCACTCGTGACATCGCCCTTCGATTCAATAATACCTACGGTGAGGTTTTCACCATCCCGCAAGAGCACATCATCGAGTCGGTAGCCGTCGTTCCGGGGATCGACGGGCGAAAGATGAGCAAGAGCTACGGAAATACCATCGGGATATTCGAGCCTGAGGCCGATATTCGCAAGAAGATCATGCGCATTGTCACGGATTCGACGCCGGTCGAAGCACCCAAGGACCCGGACAAGTGCAACGTGTTCGCGCTGTTGAAGCTGGTCGCGCCAAGTGAGGAGTTGAGTGAGTGGGAGGGCAGGTATCGCGGCGGGGGCATGGGCTACGGCGAGGCGAAGAAACGCCTTGTGGAGCTGATGATAGAGTACTTCAAGCCGTACCGGCAGAGAAGAGCCGAGCTTGAAAGCCGTCTCGACGACGTCAAGAAGCTGCTCGCCGACGGCGCCGAACGGGCGAGGGCCGTAGCGGGACCAACTTTGCAGAAGGCCCGCCAGGCCGTCGGACTGAGGAGGTAACGATGGCCGACTACCGCGTTAATCTTGACATCTTTGCCGGGCCGTTGGATCTGCTTCTCTATCTCGTCCGCAAGGACGAAGTGGACATTTACGACATACCCATCGCCAAGATCACCGACCAGTACGTCAAGTACATCGAGCTGCTCAAAAGCTTTGACATCGACCTGGCGGGCGATTTCCTGGTGATGGCGGCTACGCTCATGCAGATCAAATCGGCTATGCTGCTTCCGAAGGCCGAGACCGGCCCACTTCAGGACGAGGACGTGACCGACCCCCGCACGGAACTGGTCCGTCAGCTCCTCGAATACAAGAAGTACAAAGACGCCGCTAACCTGCTGGACGCCGCCGCGGGCGAACAGCGCGAGCGCTACCCGCGCCCCAGCACAATTGTCGAGCGATTGAAGCCCGACGCCGAACCCGAGCTGGACATCGAACAGGTGAGCGTCTGGGACTTGCTCGAAGCCTTCGACCTGGTCTGCAAGTCCATCGGAACCGTCCACCCCCTGGACCATATCAAAGACGACACGCCCATCGACCTGTATCAGATCGAGATTCTACACCGTCTTCAGACCGAAGGCCCGATCATATTCGAGCGTATCTTCGAGTCGAGAAGCTCTCGCCTGGTTATGGTCGGCCTGTTCCTGGCCTTGTTGGAATTGGTTCGCGAGAGACTGGTCTGGGCCGAGCAGGCGGCCAACGGCGCCATATTCTTGCGTCCCCTGACGGAAGAGCCGGCCGAGGAGGCGGTGCGGAAGGTCATCCTTGCCGAGGCTCCCGAAGAGCAGGCCGTTCAGGATCAGCCGCGGCAATCCCCACCCATTCCAATCGCCGAATTGTCACCGAAAGACAGGACAGGCGCTGTATCTTCGCCGGACGGTCGGAGACAATCCGCAGTTCCCATCGTCGAGGTGCCGCCGGAAGGCAAATCGACGAGTCCGTCCCAACACTCGCATGTTCCACCCGTCCAGGATCACGAAGGCCGGACGACCGGTTGATGATTGCATATCGGACCATCGGCGGATTTTGCTTTTGACCGATTGTGTTGTATACTCTAGGTGGGAGGGAACAGATTCAGTGGACCGGCTTATTGATTTGGTGGTTATTGGGAGTGTTTTCTAAGGCGAGACGCCAACATTATGGCCGGGCCATATTATCGAGAGTGAGGACAAGTCTGGCGATCTCATGTTAACTTCCCAGCAGTTTATGACGACGAAACCAAGGGTCACAATGACTGTACCCAGATCTCGGTGAGAGTCTTGAGCGTGCTCGATATCGAGATGTCGAGATCAACAGGGGTGTATGATTATATGGTCTGATGGTGATCGCCGTGACGTCCGGACGTCGATCCATGACAGGTGGGCCAAATATGGCGTCTCAATCTTGTCGGGCTGAGTCTGCGGTAAGCGAGAAAAAGATGCATTCACACTCAAACAAATTGCGGCGGGGCCGGGGCATGTCCTTGGTGGAGACACTGGTCGCCGTTGTGTTCTTAATGATAGCCTTTATCGGAACTTCCAGTGTCCGATACTATGCCGCGCTGGATGGACGGAAGGCGACCGAGCGGACGGCAGCTTCCAGAGTCGCGCTATTGCTCTGCGAGAGTTGGCGCGGCCTCGCCGGTGCCGAAAGCTACGATCCGGTGGCCTATTTTAGTTCAACCCTGGCCATCAGCGAGGAGAACACCGGTCCTGACAAGCCGACGGGTTTTACTCTGTTAGGTAATTATGCCATTACGTTAGACGGCGCCAACTATCGCGCCACATTGTCGTGGAGAGATGTCCAGTCCGGATTGAGGGCTCTGAGCGTCGTTGTGGCTTGGGCACAGCGGAATCCCGGCGAAAAGGAGATTGCGAATATGGATAAATCATTTAGGCTGACCAGCTACGCGGCCACTTTGTAATAGGTGCTGAGGAGAGCAGTGAATAGAAGAAGAACAATCAGAACCTTACGCGGCTTTACGCTCGTCGAACTGATGATAACCGCCGTGATTACGAGTGTTGTCGTCTTGACAATCGGCGCCGTCATAGTGGATGGTCAGTCAAGCTGGAACGCCATGTACGACCGCTTGAACTCCGACGTTGTCACCGACGGCTACGTCGCACGAAAGAAGTTTGATTCTGTGATGCGGCGAACAAGCGACGCCGCATTTGTGGTCGGGAGTGATGGGAGTTGGATTGAGACGTATTACTACGCCGACGATTCCTCACCCGCTGTTGACCGCTACGCACGTTTTTACGTAGCCGAGGGGAGTCTGCTTCTCGAATACGGCGAGTTGGGTTCCGCGGCGACGTTGAGTGTCGAAACCGTCTGTACGAATATATCTCAGTGTACGTTCAAGGTGATCGGACGGTCCGTTGAAATGCTCCTTACGCTCAACAATGGAACGCAAGAGAATACCATTGTTTCGTCGGCGGTACCGCAACTTCAGTAGAGGCGTCGCAACCTTCTGTGAAGGGGGAGGAATGAATACGAAGAAACTGCTGCAGTCAAAAAGGAGGGGCTCCGCCGTTGCGTTGGCATTGGTGGCGATACTGATGCTGCTTGCGCTGGGTGGCGCACTGATGGGTCTCGGGCTGAACAGACGCGTTTACGCGACGCGAGCGGCCTCCGATATAGCAGCGCGGTGCGCTGCCGACGCGGGATTGGCAGTTGCTCTTTTTGAGATGAACGAAAAGCTGAAGGTCGAACCCTGGGACGGCAGCAGCTTGCCCGAGGCAACGGACATTGACCTGCCCTACTGCGACGCTGGCTACAGCTATGAGGTCACTGGCAATCTCGCCACCGGCTATACCGTCGAGTCCACCGGCACATCGGGCGTTGCCAACAGGACCGTTCGGGCGACCCTTGGATTGTGGAGTCCTTTCCACTACGGGATCCTGACCAAAGGAATGTTGACCTTGAAATCCGGAACCGTTGTGAGTAGCTATAACTCCCTGGACTCGAGCGATCTGGATACGGATGTGGTCATCGGCAGCCAGAGTAGTGAGGATTCGACTATTGTATTGAATGTGGGAACAATAGTGAACGGCAACGTTGTTGTGCCCGGTAACGTGGACTCGGCCATTAAGGACCTTGGCGCGACGGTGACGGGGGGAAAATACATTTCGCCCCCGGATTACTTGCCCCAGGTCACCGCGCCGGAGCTCTCCGATAAGGGGTCCGTTAGCGCCACGAAAGAGACGGTGACTCTGACGGCGGCGGATAGCGGAACGTATTCGAGCATTGCTTTGCAGCAAAGCGGAATTCTGGCCATCCAAGAAGGAGACGTCGTACTGCACGTGACCGGAGACATAGAGTTAGGTAACTCGTGTGAGATCACGGTCGCGGAGGGTGCCTCGCTGACTATTTACTCCGATGGCGATATTCACTGTCACAACGGCAGCGATATCAATACGGAAAGTCCACCCGAAATTGCGGACACACTACAAATCTATGCCACGGGAGAAGGCACGCAGACTTTCGATATCAAAGCTAAGAGTGAATTCACGGGTGTAATCTATGCTCCCGATGCAGACGTCACTCTTTATGCTAATGGAGACGTCTACGGAGCTGTCGTTGCCGGCAACTTTGACTTCAAGGCGGGGGGCAATTTCAAATACGACAAGGGGTTGCAACAGAAGGACAAGGTGGATGATGACGCCGTCCAGTTCGTGGTGAGGCGGTGGTCTGAAAGCGGGCCCAGTTTCAATTTCGCAATGTCGCCTTAGGAGAATGTTCCTGGCAAACGAGCTTCATCGACGCTTTCCAATCCTGCCCGCGCGCAAGGGTGCGTAACTCATCTAAAAGAAGGACGTTGCAAGACATCTTCTTCAAACAACTACTGACTTGACAAATCAGGTGCTCTCTGTCTATAATAGAGATGTTGCGGGTGTAACTCGACGGTTTCGTCAGAGCGCCAGCCGCGGCAGGGCGCCAAATGGCACGCCGCAACAGGGAGGCAGGCCCAAAAACCGATTCTACCAGGCCTGTGCCTCCCTTTTTTTGTAACCTCCGCGCGCCCGAAGATTTTCCAAAATAGTAAGGACTACGCTTCAATTTTGCAGAACTCTTTCATACAATTCCAGTAATTCCAGCAGACGCTCTTTTAAGGAGATTGACTATGCGAGTGATGGAGCTTCTGGACAAATCAGGCGTGGCTTACAAGGTAAGCGAGCACCCACCCACCTTCACGGCGCAGGAGATGGCGCAAGTCGAGCATGAGCCGGGCAGGTACGTCGCCAAGCCGGTCATTATCAAGGCCGACGGGAAGCGTATGATGTGCGTGCTTTCCGCATGCTACAAGATCGACCTCGGCGCGTTGAAGGATCAGCTTGGCGCTCAGTCCGTCGAACTGGTCGGGGAGAAGGAAATCGGAGAGATTTTCGCCGATTGCGACCTCGGAGCCGAGCCGCCTTTCGGCAGCCTATATGACCTGCCGACTGTGATGGATAAGGCTCTTGAGGCGGACGATCACATCACCTTCCAGGCCGGGACGCACGAGAAAGCCGTTCGGATCAGCATGGACGACTACCGAAAGCTGGTCCAACCCAAAGTGCTCGAGTTCAGCTATCACGTGGCTTCGTGATTTGCAGGAAACCCCGTGGCGAGGGCGTCCCATCGTAGCATGGGCGTCCCGCCCATGAGTATCACAGGCGTCTCGCCGGTGAAGGCAGGGCCAAGATGGCCCTGCGACCCGTGGGCAAGATGCCCATGCTACAGTAAAGCACACGCCAGTTGTTATCTGCGCACGTAATCAGGATTCAGGCGTTGCGCAGCGTTCTTTGCTCTTCGCAATGCCTCTTCACGCCGTGACGTGTAGTATCCGGGCTCATAGCACGCCAATTTGACAGGCCAATGATCCTCCGAATATCATTTTTTTGCGGTTTACGTCCGGACTTGCCGTGATAGAATTTTCAAGACTTTTTCATTATCAACGACGGATTTGCCGGCCGGGGCGAGAAATGACTATAGAGGCGTGAGCGGCAGTAGCATGGCAGAACCGAGCAATCGGCAAATGAGTGGAGATTCCGAGACGTTTGTGATATGCGCCGCGCAGAATGGCAGCGAGCGGGCATGGCGTCAGTTATTCGAGGGGCACTTCGACGCAGTGTATCAGTTCTGCGTCGCGCTCGCGGGGGGCCGTCATGACTTGGCCGAAGAAGTGGCCCAGCAGGTCTTCGTCGTCGCGGCTCGGCGGATCCGTCGTTTCGACCCCGGCCGGGCGACCTTTCGCGCGTGGCTGTTAGGGATCGTGAAGAACCGCAATATGGCGATCCGGAGCAGCGAGCGGCGGCGCAAACGGCACGAGGAGTCTACGGCAAGCAGGAGTTTTGAGACGACCACGCAAGAGGAACCTGATTTGCGAGTGCACGAGGCGCTCGCCCGGCTGCCCTCGCATTATCGCGTCGTGCTCGAAGCGAAATACCTTCGCGGGCTGAGCATGAGTGAGATCGCGGCAGACAGCGGCGCGAGCATCGAAGCGATCGAATCGTTGTTGCGTCGTGCTCGGGCCGGCTTTGCCCGTGTGTACGAACAGATATCGACTTTGGACTGACGGATTGTGTAAGGTGACAACATGAAAGATGGAGACGTAGATATACGTTTAAGGCAACATTTGTCGGGCGATCAGCCGCGAGAAGGATTCAAGCAGGAAACGCTCCGCGACTCGACGGCCGAGTTCGTTCGCATTCAACGGCAACGTTCGGCCTGGCGGAGGGCGGAACTTGCCGCCGCGGCGGTCCTGATCGCCGGTATCGCATTTCTTGGCGGTCGCCTGTCGGCGCCACCTACCTCGCCCAGGAGCGTGGATGTCGCGCCGCAGGCGGTCGCCGAGTCCGATAGCGTAGCCGTGCCGAGTGACCTCGTCGCCTGGCTGGACGCGGCTCGTCTGTTCGGACAGTTAGGGATGCAAGACCGTATGGCTCGCGCCGTCGAACGCGCAGGAAAACTCCTGCCTTCCGAAGTCGGCACCGCGAGCACTGCGGCCGAACAGACCTACGCTGCAGATGGGATAGTGGAGAATCAAAAAGAAGCAATAGAATCGATGGCCGGGCAGGGATCGGACCCTTCGGCTGAGAGTAGCAATCGAATCCTCGCACAAGTTTTTGGAGATTAAAATGAGAACTCGACAGATTAAAGAGGTTTTGTGTCTCTTATGCCTTACCCTTGGGACAGTCGCAATGGCCCAGAGCCAGACGCCGAGCGTGCTGGACCGCGTGCAGAACGTGGACAACCCAGAGCTAGGTGAACTGATTCAAGTGGCCATGGAAAACAAGTCGAAGCTCCACAGCTTAGACCAGATAGAAACCATGGAGCTTATCCGCAAGGTGACAGTCAGCTATACACAGATCAAGCTGTTCGATAAGCAGATCGCGGAGATTTCCCGTAAGATCGAAGCAAGCACGGGACCTGCCGAAATACGTTACGAACTGACGCTGGCCAAAACGGAACTTGAAGCGAAGCTCATGACTGAAGTTGCGAACCTGAGGGAATTGATGGGCATCATCCCAAGACATGCTTTCGAGAAGCAGCCGACAAGGAGCCTCAATACATGGCTGGTATTGAATGTAATTGATGAGCGTATATATGTACTCGAGACCCTGAAGCCGTTTCGAGATTGGTGGGCAGCATTGCGCTGGAACTCTGCAGGACTACTGTCCGCGAAAGAAACATTGGACTATACCCGCGAGCGATTGAACAACAAAAACAACCTTCCGATACGGATTGATATCTATCACGCGTCTGACATGAGAAGTGCGGCAGAGGAACTGCGCAGCAAGATTGTCTCGCTGGCGGAAGAGGCCAACGCTCAGATGGAGGCTGAAGTACACACAGAACTGAGCACGTGGGTGGGCTCGGGAGTGTCCACGTTCTTCATCAGGCAGGGCACAATAAGTACATTGTACCCAGGCGGTAAACAGATAACGCGACCCGATGGAGGCTCCAAACCCATTGTTACGGGTGTGGTCGAACCGAACGACCTCGATCAACACATCAAGTGGCGTCTTACTATGCCAAAGAATGTCCCGCTCAAGTTCCGGATCGAGTACGACGAAACAAGCACCGCGCTGGCAATGCAGACAGCCGATAAGGTCAGGGCCGTTGCCAAAGACCTGGGAATTAGCGAGTTGGTGGATGTCGAGAGAGCCCTCGTCGATTCCGTTCCTGAATCTGCCTTTCTGGGTCGGTGGCAGGCTATCACGAAAGGTGATATCCAGACAATTGATATCCAGCCCGCTGGGGTATGCGTGTTCGGGAAGAGCCCTGGATCGAAGATTAGGGGGGGAACAAACGTACCGGGCAAGTGGTTCCTGACTCCTAAGGAAATATTTATGGACATCAAAGACCGGAGGAGCGTTGGCTACTACGTGTATCGTGGACATCTCGACACGGAAGGCAATCTCGCCGTAGATAGAGGAGAGGTTTTACCCCAAGGCAATTTCGGAAGTGATCGTCTATATCTTATGGTTTTCAAGAAGGTGTATTAGGGGGCCTAGTGTGGCGAAGGCCTGGAGTACGACATCGGTCAGTTTCCCAGTAACAAAATTGATTATGGGTTGCTTTGGCGTGTGGCCAAGGCACAAATTCAAAATCATATTAGATATATTCTGAGGGAGAGCTATTATGTGCAGGAAATGGTTTCTTCTGACTTCTTTTCTTTTGGTATTGGCTCCGGTTCTTACTAATGTTACTCAGGCGGACCTCATCGGACACTGGAGATTCGATGAAGTATCGGGTGCAATCGCGGCCGACAGTGCAGGCGGGGACAACGATGGTACGTTAATCGGCGACGATCTTATATGGACAGCAGGCATAGCAACTGGTGCTTTGTCATTCCCGGGAGTTCCGGATAATGCCCGTGTTAGATTTCCCACAACGGGCATGTCAGCAGGGGCGGGGACGGTGGCCATGTGGGGTCTCTTAGCAGATCCACAGTTTGAAACAGAAGGCAGGTACTTCTTTGGTCATACCACCCAACCGCAATGGACCAATCGCATCCAGATTTATATGCAGGATACAGTTGACCGCGACTCGAGATGGCTGGACATCGGCCTGGGCAGTTTGCACGAG
This sequence comes from Sedimentisphaerales bacterium, assembly GCA_037381725.1. Taxonomy (GTDB): domain Bacteria; phylum Planctomycetota; class Phycisphaerae; order Sedimentisphaerales; family Anaerobacaceae; genus JAFGTG01. Next base: position 630 of record JARRQQ010000036.1, on the reverse strand, counting down.
CAAGATACGGATATCATGGAGCTACCGATGGAGGAATGGCTACATATAGCTCTAACCTGGGACGCAGGCAACTACGTGGTCTATGTCAACGGAGAAGTTGTGTCGAGTGGAGCTTACTCGGGATTATCAGAGATTCATCCAACTGCAGATATTGGCAACGACGGAAGCGTAGGGCCGTATGAAAGTTTTGCCGGTCTTCTCGATGACGTTCGGCTCTACGACCACGCCCTGACCGGCGCTGAAATTCGGGCTGCCATGGGAGAGAGTGAAAAGTTCGATATTACTATGCCTGGGGATTTAGTACAGGGTGTTCCAAATGATGGAGATTGGCCACACACCTATCCACTTGAAACTCCGGAGATGGCCATTGATGATGACATCGAGACGAAGTACCTGCATTTCAAAGGAGATTTTGATCCCGATCCTGGAACAGGTGGCGCGGGTTTCCAGGTGACACCGTTGGTTGGCCCGACTATTGTGACCGGGCTGACTTTTACCACGGCCAATGATTTTCCAGGCCGTGACCCGATAGCGTTCGAGCTCTCCGGTTCCAATGTGGGCATCGACGGGCCTTACGAGCTGATTGCCAGTGGGGATATAGTCGACTTCGCTCAGGCGCTTGCGTGGCCG
>JARRQQ010000035.1:0-19808 GCA_037381725.1 Sedimentisphaerales bacterium | reverse complement strand
CGGCTTCGACCACCGTTTCAGCGATGATTTGAGGGGCGTACTGTCGAATCTCAAACTTGCCCTCTTTGTCGACCACCTGATATCTTGCTTTTTCTATTACCACAGTCGATTGTAACGAGTCAAGGAAAATATGCGGTTACCACAGTAGATGTCCCGGCTCCGAAGGCGTTAAGATATGGGGAGCAGGGCCTTGTGGTAGAGAAAGGACCGAGAACTGACGGACGAATGAAATGGAGACTTGCAAAAAATGTACCCGCTGTGGGACAAGGCTGACCGCTTTAGTTCTCGCTTTTAGTTCTCCTGATATTTTGGTATAAGAGTTCATTTGAATAGGACGATTATGAACGGAAGAACTATTGTTTTATCGGTATTGCTGTTGTGCTTGATTTTGGTTCTATGCTCGTGTGCGACTGTGGGAATAGAAAAAGCAAGATATCAGGTGGTCGACAAAGAGGGCAAGTTTGAGATTCGACAGTACGCCCCTCAAATCATCGCTGAAACGGTGGTCGAAGCCGGCTTCGATGATGCGGGCAACGCGGCCTTTCGAAAGCTTTACAATTATATCTCCGGCGAGAACCGCTCGAAGGCGTCCATCGCCATGACCGCCCCGGTTAATCAGAAGACCGATTCGGAGAAGATCTCTATGACCGCCCCCGTGAATCAACGGCGGTCCGAAGGCCAATATGCGGTCAGTTTTCTTATGCCCTCGAAATACAAGATGGAGACGCTGCCGGAGCCGCTCGATCCCGACGTGAAGCTCAAAGAGATTCCCTCCCGGAAGATAGCCGCGATCCGGTACTCCGGATCATGGAGCCGGGAGAAATATGACGCCAAGAAAGCGCTTCTGGAAGAATTCATTCGAAAAAAAGGGCTGACGATTATCGGCCCGGACATCTTCACACGATATGATCCTCCGTTCCAACTGCCCTTTCTTCGACGTAATGAAGTGCTGTTCGAAGTGGATTGATTATCACGCAATTGCAGGAGAATCAAAGGTGTCCGGTATTCTTTTTGGCTTTCTCTGGCGCGTGGAGTGGATTGGAGCTTGAGGTGATCGGTGGCCTTGGCAATGACCATGTCTCTTTGTTCTCGGGGCTTTCTGTGGCGGAAAGGCCGTGCTCAGCGCGTAAGATAGCTGTACCCGAGCGCTAACCCGGGGTATCTGTGTAACCCGCGGGTGTTTTTCGACAGGATTACAGGATAACGAACGGACCGCCTGTGAGAGCGGAGACGTAAGGAACGTCATTTATTTGACGATTCTTCGTCCGTGCTGCCGTCATCGGCGATTTCCGTGGCGGCGATGACCTCCCCGACGGCGTTACTCACCGTTGGCTGCCCGGCTATATTGCCGCCGCCCAGGGTCTCCTCGAGAGCATCACTTACCGAAGGCGTGCCGGGGCTTTCCGAAGCGGCCGTCGGCCTCTCAGATTTCGTGCCCAGCCGATCCCATAGCGATTGATGTACGGACTCAGCACCCTGCGTATCACTGGCCAGCAGTGCATGGCCCTGCACTTTCTGGACGGGAAGGTCTTTGACGACCTCACGAGACATCCAGACCCGCCCTGATCGGACAGACGGATAGAGGGCTGAACGGGCTGGCTGGGCCGGTGCAGGCTTTTCGGCGCTGTCGCGGCTATTAGTGATCTGCACGACGGAATCCCTCACGCTCGAGGCGGTCGGCTCCTGGGTTGACGTGACGCTCGAACAACCCGCCAATGTGAATGAGACCAGCACGGCCAGAAGAAGGGCTTGATACTTTTTCGAGTCTTTCATGTTGCATCCTCCATAACAATCGGTTCCTTCCGGGCTTCACGGCCATCCCGAGGCAAGGCGTTCCAAACGCCACTTTGCCCGGGCCGCTCCAGCCGTCCTTATTCATCTGAAAGACGTTCGGCAATGGCTTGGCATCGCCGATGCAACGTATCTTGCCAGTCAATCCTCACTCTTGTCAAGTGAATTATTATAGGACGTAGCGTTTTTTCCAAGAATTCAAGGTGTCAGGGGACCGTTGAAAAAGTCCCACCGTGACATTTGAGATTGCCGCGCGATTCTCCGAATCGGCTCCTTGGGGCCAGGCCCGAAATGAAATAGGAACTCGTTTCGTTTTATTGCGAGAAACGCAGCGACGAAGAAATCTCGACTTTTTCAACAGTCCCACAGGTACGTTTTAGGGCTTCCTCCGGCGCGTTCTGAGCTGGCCCGCGATCTCACGGTCCAGATCGCGGTCCGGCCGGGCGACCTTCTCCTCCGCGGTCAAAGTGGCGGGCAGGACACGGGTTTTCTGACCCCTTTCCTCCCGTGAGAAAAAAATGAAGATTCCTGACGTCGAGGGAATCGTGAGTGAAACTACGGCGTACTCTGTAATTTAGGGACATAGTCGGGGTACGGCAAGACGCGGAGATTGTCGGGTCGAGCCTTGTTTTCAAAGTAATGTGCAGCGACGTCCAGCAAGAGTTTGAAATCCGAAGGTGATTGGTCGTGATTGCCCGGCCGAAAATGCATCATGTTGTTCTCCGGGACGCCCAGGAAGTCGTAGACGGGCATCGCTCCGAAGAAAGCGGCCTGGTTGCCGAGCGGATTGGCCCAGCGGTCGTCGAAGGCATCCGTCGTTAGAAGGGGCCGGGGCGCGATCAGTGCTTTGAGAAAGTGCTGATCGAAAGGCAGGCGATCTTCGTGGCCCGCAAACTGGCCGAAGTCTTTTTGGAACCAACTGTAGAACCTCTTCTTCTCTGTGATTAGACCCAGCGATTCCGAGCCGTCACTGAGTATCCTTGAGCATGATGTACCGCCGCATCCCGCGCCGTTCGGCACGACGAGGGCAAATCGTTCATCCAATGCCCCGGCCAGCAGGGCCGTCTTGCCGCATCGGGAATGCCCGGTAATGACAACTTTGCCCGCGTCCACCTCCGGCAATGTCACCAGGTAATCCAATGCTCGGCACGCCCCCCAGGCCCAGACGGCTATGCTGGCCCAGTCATAAGCCGGGTAGAGTTTCTGCGCCGGTCCGACGACGTCGTAGCCCTCGGTATCCGGATCAAGCTCACGGTTGTCGAAGCAAGCCAAGACATAGCCTCGTTCATTCGTCGCGCGCACGGCTTCATCGCCCAACCCTATTCGAAGTACCGCCGAACGGGGGACCTTCAGCTTGGCCGGGAAATAGATGTGGAGTGTCATCGTCAATTTCTGCTCAGGCCCCATCTTCAGCCGCACCTGTCGGTAGCGAGTCAGTCGCTCGTTGCGCACGTCCTCCGCCAATACTTTGTCCAGCTCCACGTTTCCCGGCGCGGGCGGGACATGACCATATTCATAGTGTAATGCAAGAGCGAGAATTTCCTTGCGGCGTTCCTTCCAATCCGCAACGGTCTTCACACGCCGCCCATCTTCCATGCGCAACGGATCGGGCAGGTCTTTCTGTACAGGAAGGTCATCCCACACGGCCCCAACGGTGGTTGCGTTGAACACACAGGCACAAATGATGAACGTGAGAAAGCGTTTCATTGATGTTTGTTCAGCTTCGTATGTCATGAATGACATTTCCTTATTATTACGATTAAGTCGGTACAAAATCCAAAAATCCAAAGGCTGATCCGTATTCTTTCTTGAAGTCCAGTTTAGCATTTAAAACCAAAATATGAAAATCAGGAAAAAGAACGACTTCAAAAAAACGCTCCCTCCTTTTACTTTAAATTCCGACAATTCCTATCCCGTCCAGCGATTGAAACTGGAAATACGGTATATTCTCTGTTGGAAATTGGCCTTATCGTATAGTGCCAGTTTCTCATTGAACAAGACATAGTAAATCAACGCTTTGGACCGTTGCCTATCCTAAAGCCTGAATTCGACCCAAAGTGGGTAATGATCGGAGATGCGATAGGAAATCGAGAATTTACTCAGATCCGTTCCGCCATACACATGAGGCAGGAAGTCAAAACCTCCTCCTTGCACATAATCCATCGACAATCTCCGCGAGCCACTCCCCGTGCGGAACCAGGCAATCTGATCGTAGAATTTACCCAGCATCGGATGATCAGGATCGGCAAAAATGGAACGCGGCACAGCGTCCAGGTCGTCCGGAGTCTTTAAACCGGTGGATGTGAACGCCTTCCACAACGCATCGCCCTGACGGTCAATATTGAAATCACCGAGCGCCAGCAGATTATGGTGCCACCGATTCGACCGTTTTGCCCATTCGTCCATCCATCGCGCAATGGCCTCTAATTCCGGAATTCGATCTGAAGAATCGTCTCCATAGTCCACATGCAACGCAACAAGAATAAACGTTGTAGTTCCCGCCCTGAAACTGACTGCGTAGGGCGTTCGAGCAAATTGATTTCTCAGGGCATTCTCACTAATTTCAGTCAACCATTCGGGCGGCACGACCAATTCGCACGCCAATCCCGATGCTTGAACACGCTCCGTATCGAAAACGAAAGCCATCCGCTCGTTATTGCCTGCATCACCCAGCGTTATATCGGTCATGAGAAACGACCAGCCCTCACCGAGAAAGTGCATCATATCCCGTAGCGCTCGCAAGTTGCCGACAACTTCCTGAATCGCTACGACGTCGAAACGAGAGATAATCTCACAAATTGCGCGGAGACCTCTCAAGTCGCGCTTTGGGCTATCACTACCCCCGGCTGTCCATTTGCGAGTGAGAGAACCAAAAGCTCGTAAATTCCACGTTGCAATCAGAAGATTTTGCCCTTTCGCGGGTATCACATTACTTAATGAAGCTCGTAGAGCATTGAGCTCCGCCTGGATATTCGCAGGGGGTTGATCAGTTATCTTTGCCATTTTGTACTCCTTTCCGTATCAGTACTTTGACGTTTACATATCCAACCGTTTCTAAGCAGCCTGTACGACAGTTTTTCCCTTCAATTGAAGCCGTCTAATTCAATTGTTGATTGTCGAATCCAAATCCTATGTCCGTTTGTCCCCTTTCTATTTAATAAGCGTATTTCATAAGATAAATATTGATGCTAATTTTTCAAAAAATGAAATATTTTTCGTTTTTTTGTGAAGTGTCTGGTGTATCTCTTTTTATATAAATGAATTAGAGAGTTTGCACATTTGCTATAATTCGCCGTGTTATCTCTTGATAGTATCTGCGAAGCCCGCGGTTAAATTCAGGCCGAGATGAACGTGTTTGCTACCGGACAAGACGATGAGTATTCTATGGAACAAATAACTCGAACGAAAAACTTGTTTCTGATAGAGGATATAATGGTTATTCCCCGACGGAACTTTTTAAAATGTATTCTAACTGGTGGGACGTTGCTGACTTTTTCTCATGCGGAGGTTTTCGCAAAAGACGCAAGCGGACTGCCTAAATGCGAAACGCGAACGTTGACGCGTGGGCCGAGGCATCATTTCTTCGGTTACTATGGTATCTGTCCCTGGAACCGGTCGGGTCAATATTTGCTTTCGCTGGAAAGTCCGTTTCAGGACCATTTCCCCACACAGGACGAGCCGGCGGCGATCGGTCTGGTCGATGCGATATCAGGCACATTTGAGAGGATTTCCGAAACCCATGCCTGGAATCTCCAGCAAGGAGCTATGCTTCATTGGAATCCTTTGGACGACGACGAAATCCTTTACAACGACCGGCAAGGCAATCAGATCATCTCCGTGGTGATGAATATCCGGACCGGTAAAAAGCGAATCTTCCCGGCCGCGATTAACGGCTTAAGCCATTCCGGCCGATACGCCCTGAGTTTGTCCTACGGCCGGCTCGGTCGCCTGCGAAGAACCGTTGGCTACGAGGGGATCGAAGATCCGACGATAAATGTCCCTCATCCGAACAACGACGGCGTCTTCGTGATGGACTTGCGGACTGGCCAACGGAAATTAGCCGTCTCCATTTCCGATTTCTATCAACTCATCAAGGACCGGCACCCGGAATTGAAAGACCGTCACCTGTGGTGCAACCATACCGTATTCAGCAAGAGTGACTCTCGCTTTTTCTTCCTCGGTCGCTCGATGGAAAACGGGCACCTGGAAACCGGGATGTTCACCGCAGATCGCGACGGCGATAATTTGCGCGAGGTCATCCCTTATGGCAGCAGTGTCTCCCATTTCGATTGGCGCAATGATAAGGAAATCGTCGCGACGTTCAGGTATCAAGGCCGGGGCCGGCGGCATGTCCTTTTCACCGACGGCCAAAAAGATTACAAGGTTCTGGGCGAAGGATGGCTTGATTTCGACGGTCACTGCACCTTCGGACCCGACGGCAACTGGCTGGCCACCGACCGAAAGCACGGCCTTAACCAATCGCTCATCCTCTACAACGTGGAAACCAAATGGGGCAAAACGCTCGTGACGTTCGACATGAAACTTAAGCGCAACATCTCCGGCGACCTGCGATGTGACTTCCACCCCCGCTGGAACCGCATCGGCGACGCGATCTGCTTCGATGGCATTGATCCAAAAACCGGCACTCGCCAGCTCCATATCGCCCATCTTGATTTTTCTTAGATCTGTGACTACACTTATACAATGAAGAAAGGCTCCTGATCGCTTCTTGGAAAACAAAAATGAAATCTCGTATTTCAATTGGACGTTATGTCCTATTGGTCCTTTTTGTGGGAACCGGCTTTGCTCAAAACACTGAGAATCAAGAGATCATCCCACAATTGAACCGTGAGAAACTGCCGGGCAGGCAGGTGAAGGTGGCGGCTATCTGTATCGGCTTCGGGGGTAAGCACGACGAGAAGTTGAAACTGGCGATTGAGCATCTTCGTACGGCGGGTCGCAATGGGGTGGACATCGCGTGTCTGCCGGAGGAGTTTGCGGGAACGAATGCTGAACCTGTGCCCGGGCCGACAACCGAGGCCGTGGCGAAGCTCGCCAAACAGTACCACATGTACGTGATCTGCCCCATTCGCGAGCAAGCGGGTGATAAGCAATACAATACGGCCGTGCTGCTCGACCGCAAGGGCGAGGTTGCGGGATACTATCGCAAGATATTCGTCTTCTGGGGGGAAGGACTGAACGTTAGTACGGAGGGCGTGAAGGTCTTCGATACGGATTTCGGGAAGATCAGTATTTTGACGTGCTTCGATCTGAATTTCCCCGAGTTGTGGCGCGCGTGCGACGACAAGGACGTGGACATCGTTTTTTGGCCGAGTGCCTACGGAGGCGGATCGCCGCTCAACGCCTTTGCGATACTCTACCACTATTATATCGTACCCGTCGGCGCGGGCAATATTATGGATATCACCGGCAAACCGGTCGAGAACGTGGATACGCCGAAGCCGAAACAGTTCATCGCTACTCTGGACCTCGACCGCACGTTTGTCCACTATGATTTCAATCGCAAGAAGGTCGAGAAGATGCTTGCTGAACATAAAGGTCAGATCGTGGTCGAAAGGAATCTCGGTCCGGACGACCTTGCGCCGTGGTGGCTGTTCAAAGCGACGAAGCCGGGCGTGCGCGTGCGAGAGGTTCTGCGGGAGTACGGGATCGAACCGCTTCGGGACTACCAGCATCGAAGCCGAGAGCAAATCAACCAAGCCCGCAAAAAGGGCAGGCGGATATGAGTGGCCTCCGCCGGCCGTTACCTGTGTCGATCAGTTGTTGGTCACCCTGCGTTTACCGCTTCCGGGGCTACCAGCAGATAGCCCGGCGAGACTATGGTTGATGAAAGTTCGGGTGGTTCTGAATAGGTCCCGGGAGTTTTTATGCCGCTCCGGCGTCTCGTTTCTTGCTGACCGCCCCTTTTGAGACAAGGCGGGCCTGGCCCTGGCGCTCCTGTTCTTTGAGCCGATCCATAAGCCTGTCCATATCCTCGCCGCACTCTTCAAATAGTTTCGCACGAGCGTTGCGGACCTCTTCAACGATTGGGTCTTTGGTCATGAGAATGGATCCTCCGGCGATTCCACTGATTGCATGGTCTCATTCTACTCATCTGAACTCTGAAACGCCACACAATTCGGGGGGTACCGTACTATACAGCTTCATGGTTGACGGTTGCTTCACTGTTCTCGGTACCCGCCGTGGTCAAGAAATCCGTCTAATCCGCGCGGTCCTTCGACCTTGCCCAGGACGGTGTTTGCGGTTAGACTGAGGGGGCATGAAATGACAGCCAAGACTCAAGAGACTGGAATGACGATGCGAAGAAGAACGTTTATCAAGATGTGCGGAGCGGGGGCTTTGGGGTTGTGCGGACTTGGGGTCGGGTTGGGTAAGGAGCGCGAACGGCGGCCGAATATTCTCTTTATCTTCATTGACGATATGGGGTATGCCGATCCGAGCTGCTTCGGGAACCCTTCCATGAAGACGCCGAATATCGACCGGCTCGCAGCGGAGGGGATTCGCCTGACCCAGTTCTATACGAACTCGCCGATCTGCTCGCCCTCGCGCGTGGCCGTCATGACGGGCCAGTACCCCATCCGCTGGCGGATTCATTCCTACCTCGAATCCCGTGCCAACAACCGCAAGCGCCAGATGGCCAATTGGCTCGACCCCCACGCGCCGATGACCGCCCGGATCCTCAAGCAGGCCGGCTACGCCACCGCCCACTTGGGCAAATGGCACGTCGGGGGCGGCCGGGACATCGGCGATGCGCCGTTGCCACAAGAGTACGGCTTCGATGAGTCCCTTGTTGCGTTCGAGGGGCTTGGCGACCGCATTCTGTTTTCCAAAAAAGGTCTTTCCGGGCCGAGCGCCAAACTCGGCCGGGGCAAGATAGAGTATCTGCCCAAGCACCAATCGACGCAGCGTTATGTCGATCGTACGTTGCAATTTATTCGGAAGAATCCCGTCCGGCCGTTCTACATCGAGCTGTTTCCCAACGATGTGCACGATGCGCACCAGCCGCCCAGGGAGGCCATCAAGAAATGGAAGGCCGTGACGAAGAACCCGTTCGAGCAGAAGTTCTTCGCCGTGTTGGAAGAGCTCGACCGCCAGATCGGCAGGCTGCTCGACGGCCTCGACGCCGAAGGTCTCGCCGAGCGGACGCTCATTGTCCTTACGAGTGACAACGGCCCGACCGACTGGCCGAGCTACTATCGCAAAGGCTTCGATCCGCCCGGCTTCACCGGTCGGTTGTACGGACGCAAGTGGAGCCTCTACGAAGGCGGCATCCGTATGCCGTTTATAGCGCGTTGGAAGGGCGTGATTCCGGCCGGGGCGGTGGACGACGAAACCGTCATGTGCGGCATCGACCTGGCGCCGACGTTCTGTCACTTTGCCCGCGTCGATGTCACCGAGTCCGTCCGCTACGACGGCGAAGACATGCACGACGCTCTGCTCGGCAAGCCCCGCAGACGCAGGCGGCCCATCTTCTGGCAATATGGCGATCCCTATGCCCGCCTGCGTCCCGGTAACCCGGACTTCGTCAGCCCGAGTCTCGCTGTCCGCGACGGTAACTGGAAGCTGCTTATCAATCCGGATGGAACGCAAGCGCGCTTGTTCAATCTTGCGAAGGATCCCGGCGAGCGCAGCAATCTGCTGGACAAAAACCCGCGGATCGCCGCCGACCTCTGGAAGAAGGTCCGCGACTGGGCCGGCTCCTTCGGCTTGGCGACGAAAGACGTTTCGCCCGCCGGGCCGACGACAGGGTAGGTGACTTTCGGCGCGTGACAAGGTGACATATTGTGCAGAGTGCGCCCTGCACTTGCATGAGTTCGCCTCTATGTCACCCACTCACCCTTTATTAACGGAATGCGAGGTGTGACATATTGTCTATTCTAACATTAGTGGGTCTAAAAAAGCCAGATTCTAATGACTACAGAATCTGGCTTCGGAGGAGGGTGATGAAAAGCTGATAATTGCTGCTTTGAAATCCCTTCTGTCTATTCAACCATCCATGATTATCATCGTGCAGACAGCAACAATTTCTTTAGAAAAAAGTGCGACTTCAAAGAAAAAGTACACTTTTTCGAAAAGAAATCAAGCGTTTTGCGTGGAATTTTTCAAAAATTTTACGTTTTTTTCGTAAAAGCCTCCATTGGCCCCTCCAGCCAAGTTAATTTACGCTTGAATCCGCAAGGTTGTTCTCATATCCTAACGGGAACGCTGTGATTTCTTTTTGATTTATTGTGGGATGGAAACCATGAACGGGCGGTTGACCATCACCGATTTGATCGAAGCCAAACGCCGGGGCCGGAAGATCGCGGCCGTGAGTTGTTACGACTACACGACCGCGAGGCTCATCTCGCAGACCGACGTCGAGATGATCCTCGTCGGCGACACGGCGGCCGAGGTGATGCTGGGTTTCGATTCGACGCTTCCGGCCACGATGGACTTTATGGTCACGATCGCGGCGGCGGTCCGGCGAGGCGCGCCGGACGTGTTTCTGATCGCGGACATGCCGTTTCTCTCGTGCCAGGTGGGTACGACCGAGGCGGTGCGAAACGCGGGGCGTTTCCTCTGCGAGGCCGGGGCGCAAATGGTCAAGATCGAAGCGAGCAGTGCGCATCTAGGCGTCATCAAAGCGGTCAGCGACGCCGCCATCCCCGTCATGGGCCACATCGGGATTACACCTCAGAGCGTCAACAAGGTTGGGCAATTTCGAGCGGAAGCCACGACGACGGGTTCGGCTGTCGAGATGATCCGTTTGGCCGAACAGGTCGTCGCGCATGGAGCCGCGGCGCTGCTGATCGTAGGCACGGCAGCCGAGGTTGCGGGGACCATCACGAGCCGCTGTGAGGTTCCCGTCATTAGCTGCGGGGCGGGACCGGACTGCGACGGGCAAATATTGATCGCGCCCGACATACTGGGGCTGAGCCAGGGGCCGACCCCGAAGTTCGCGAAGAGCTTCGGGGCGCTGGGGGAAGGCACGATTGAGGCGTTCAACGCCTATGCGCAAGAGGTTCACGCGGGCACGTTTCCCGACGGCGGGCACAGCTACCACATGAAGCCGGGCGAGCCCGATCAGTTGCGCGAATTGCTGGGCGGCGGACCCCGGGCCGATGGGGTTCCCGTGAACACCTCTCTCCACTGAGAGCATGTGCACGACGGGGAAATCCCAGCACCCGCGGGCCAAACGATTCTCCCAAACGTGCGAAAACACCCCTCTGAGACGCCGATTTTTGGCCGAAACGGTCTTTTTTTGTTACCGGGCGAGTGTTTGGTCCACTTACATAGTAAAGTCCAGCTTGGATTGAAAAGTGTGTCGGAATATGGTAGAATGCAATAGTGCAAAATACGGATTGGCAGGATATTCAGGCTTGCTTAGATGGCGACGAAGACTCCTACGTCAGGCTAGTTCGGCGATATGAGGCACAGATCACCCAACTCATGTGGCGCTTCAGCAGAGACGCGACTGTCTGCGAGGAGCTTGTCCAGGACGTTTTTGTGGAAGCATATTTTAGTTTGAAGAGTTACCGCGGCAAGGCGCCTTTGCTTCACTGGCTGCGGAAGATCGGTGTCCGGGTGGGGTACCGCTACTGGAAAGAACAGGCCAAGACAAGAGCCACCGTTCCACTGCAAGAGTTCGACGCCGTCGAGGCCGAGGAGCCGGACGCGGTGGATCCGTCGGTGGCGGGTCGCATTTTGCACGGATTGCTGGCTCGCCTGCCCGCCGCCGACCGACTGGTGTTGACGCTGATGTATTTCGAGCAACTGGGCACGAAGGAGATCGCGGCGCGAACGGGATGGAACCGTGCCATGGTAAAAATGCGTGCCCATCGGGCGCGAAAGAAGTTGAAGACCATCGCTGAGAGCGAGAACCTTTTGGAGAACCTGGGATGGATACATTAGACGCCATTGAAAAACTGGCCCAAAGGGCGCGAGGGGAAAAGGCTCCCACGTTTGACGTCTCCGAGCGGATATTGTACCGGCTCAGGCCCGAAGAAGAGACGTTCAGCGTCGTCGGTCTTGAATTGTTCGCCAGCCTGTCGGCCGTAGCCGCTTCCGTCTTTGCGCTCGTTGACCAGTCCGCTGATGCAGTTCTTTACTCCGTTGCAGGAGGTCAGGCTATGGTAGACGAGGCCAGACCCTCGATACCTTCTGCCGGCAAGAAGCACCTGTCCCGCCGGGGCAGACAGATATTGCTGCAAGCCGTAGCCGGCATGATCATCCTGGTTTGTGGCGTTGTCATCGGTTGGGGCGCAGCCGTGCTGAACCTCAAGGACAAGATGATGCTGCAGCCGGGCCCCCGTCCTCCGACGCGGGAGGTCGTTGAGGACATGGCGGCCAGATATAATCTAACCGACGAACAAGCCAAAAAGGTGGAGGCGGCTTTCGGCAAGAGACGCCAGGCCATACAAACCATCTTCAAGGAATTCCGAAGCAAGAGTGAAGCGGAGTTTCAGAAGCTCAGCGCCGATATCAAGCAGATTCTCACGCCCGAGCAATACGCGCATTGGGAACAGGATTTCGAACGGCGAAGGCGTCCCCCGCCGTGGGAACGTGGCCCGGGCAGGCCCGGCGAGAGAGGAGGTCCCGGCCGCGGGCGACCGGGCCGCAGAGGAGGCTTTGGCGATGGAGGTCCGCGCGGAGATTTTGGCGGCGGAGGCCCCGGCAGGGGTTTCCATGACAGGGACCGTGATATGCGGGGCCCCAAACCTCCAGAGCCTAATATGCCACCGCCACCCAGCGTCCCGGAAGCCAACGCTCCCGCCGGCGAATAGCACGACCCGAGTCAAGCATGCCGCATGAGCAAACCCGTACCCCAGGCACAAGCTGCCTGTCCTGCGGTTGTATCGATGTCAGAGGATTTTCCTTGCCAAGGGGAGCTTGCGAATGATGTTGGCAAGAAAGAAACTAAGGGGCACGGCGATAAGCACCACCAGAGCGAACTTCAGGAGCGGATACAAAGTGACGTGTCTGAGTGCCAGGGCCACGAGGACAATGACGGGCGTGTGGATGATGTACGTCGTATAGGAGCTCGCCGACGCTGCTTTCGCGATGGGGCCTTGGTGATTGAGCCGTTTGCGAAAAAGAACCAGCAGCGCGATAACCACGGCCAGAGCCAGAGCTTTCCCGTCGCCTCGGGACCGCGCGTGAGCCAGTTGTGTCGATAGGCAAGAATCCCAACAATAAACAGAGCGATGTACTGAGTAAAGAAAGGAAGCTGAAAATTCATCGGGCCGAAGGTCCAGCCGACGGGAAGCCATATCCGCAGGGTGAAGCTAACCAAGCCCACAAGGAGGGCGAAGATGACGATGGTGAGGTTTCGTGGCATGTCCCTATTAACTTGAGCGGGGTGAGCGGCCGATTTGGCGAATTTGCGCCACAACACATAGAAGGTGGCGAATATCAGCAGCGCCTCGACGAACCACAACGGCCCGGTCCCGACGTGGAACCGACTGTAATAGCGGATGAGATACTCGCGATACGAGCTGAAGGACGTCCAGACGCCGGTCCGAATCAGGGGATAGGCCACGAGCGGGCCGATGACAAGGTCGTAGCAAAGGATCGGGATACCCAGGCGCAACAGCCTGTCTTTAAGGAATCGCCGGGGTCCTTTGCGGTCGTACGAGGCCGCCGTGAAGTAGCCCGCGATCAGGAAAAGAAAGCCCATGAAGAAGGCCTGGTTGGTGGCGTTGTGCCAGCTCAATACGATGCCCGTAGCCTGATCCGCCTCGACCTCCTTGTAGTACCACGAGCCCGGCCCACCGTACGTAATGGACAAGTGCTGCATGATGACCAGGCTAATCAGCAGGATTCTCAGGTTGTCGATGAAGAATATGCGGGCTTTCTGCATGTTTTTCCGCCGGACAATCGCCCTTTGATCCACTCCTATGCCTTGGGCCTCTTGACCGGCCAGGGCAGCACGCCGCAGCGCTTCGCCCAGCCTTGATACAGCGCCTTGAGTTGTTCGACTTTTTCAGGATGCTTGCCTGCCAAGTCGTTCAACTCCGTACGGTCTGCTTCCAGGTCGTATAGCTCCCACGGCTTGCCGTGTGCGGCTACAAGTTTCCACTTGTCCTGCCGGACCGCCCGGTTGCCTTCGTGCTCCCAAAAAATCGCCTCGTGAGGCTCACGGTGCCCGCCCTTGAAGATCGGCACCAGGCTCTTGCCTTCGAGCGGCGTGAGCACGTGGCCTTTGTACGTCGCCGGGTAGTCGATTCCCGCGACGTCCAGGCACGTTGCCATGATGTCAATGATGTGGCCGGGCTGGTGGGTCAGCGTGCCAGTTTCCTTAACAACGGCGGGCCAATATGCAATCAGCGGAGTCGAAATCCCGCCCTCGTGCACCCAGTGCTTGTAGCGTCTGAAGGGCGTGTTGCTCGCGTTGGCCCACGAGAGGCCGTAGCTCATGTACGAATCGACGCCTCCCGGCGGCAATCCGTTCTTGCGATTGTCGAAGCCGGTCGGCCCGCCTTCGGCGCAGCCACCGTTGTCGGCGAGGAACAGGACCAGCGTGTTGTCCCGCGCGCCGATCTCCCTGATCTTATCAAGCACCTGGCCAATGCCGTAATCCATCCGCTCGATCTGCGCTGCGTACACCGCCATCTTCAAGTCCATCAGCTCTTTGTTCTTCTCCTCGGCCCAGGGCCACGTGGTCTTATCTCGCGGTGAAAGGGGCCATTTGTCGCTGATGATTCCCATCCGGATCATTCGCTTGCGGCGTTCTTGCCTGAGTCGATCCCAGCCTTTTAGATACTTTCCTTTATACTTGGCGATGTCTTCGGGCAAGGCGTGGAGCGGCCAGTGCGGCGCCGTGTACGCTAAGTAGAGAAAGAACGGCTCCGGGCCCCGGCCGTACTGGTCGATGAAACTGACGGCGTTGTCGCTAAAGGCGTCGGTGAGGTAGAAACCCTGCTTGGGCGGCGTGTACGGCTTGTCGTCCATCGCCATCTGGCGTTTGACGCCTTTGGCTTTGCTTTTCGTGATATCGAAATAATTGGCCCCGCCGCTGATGAGTCCGAAGTATTTGTCGAATCCACGGTCGGTCGGCCAGTGGGGCCGCTTTTCGCCGACGTGCCATTTGCCAGCCATCAGCGTCCGGTAGCCGGCCAGCTTGAGAGCCTCGGCAATCGTAACGCAGTGCTCGTTCAGATAGCCCTGGTAGGCGGGGTAGCCCCTATTGCCGACCATCAGTCCGATCCCGGCCTGATGCGGATACAGGCCGGTCATCAGCGACGCCCGCGTTGGACAGCATCGAGCGGCGTTGTAGAATTGCGTGAACCGCAGCCCGCCCGCCGCCAGCCCGTCAAGATTCGGTGTATAGATTTCCCCACCATAGCAACCGATGTCCGAGAAGCCCATATCATCCGCCATAATCAGCACGATGTTGGGCCTTTTATCTTTGTTGGCGACGGCCCGCGCGAAAGCCGCGCCGGTCGGCACAATTGCCGCCGTTGCCCCGGCAGCCGCACCACGGAGAACAAGCCTCATAAACGCTCGGCGATTCACATGTAACTCCTTCTCCCCCCGCCGCGTTGTGTTCAGGCAGGCAGATTGCATCGCTTCACCCAGCCGTCGTACAGTCCCGAAAGCTCCGTCGCTTTATCGGGATACTTGTCGGCCAGATTGTTCAGCTCGGTCCGGTCCGTTTCCATGTCATACAATTCCCAGGGCTTTTTCGGATTAGCCTTGACCAGTTTCCATTTGTCCGTTCGCACGGCCCGCGCGCCCGCGTTCTTATTGATCTGCCAGAAGATGGGTTTATGTGCCGCTCGCTGCTTACCCTGGAGAATCGGCAACAGACTCTGACCTTCGGCCGGCAATATGTCCCGACCGTTATACGAAGATGGATAGTCCGCCCCGGCCACGTCCACGAACGTCGCCATGATATCGATGAGATGACCCATCTGATGGGTGAGCCGGCCGCCCTTCTTGATAACGCTCGGCCAGTAGGCGATGAGGGGCGTGGAGATTCCGCCCTCATGGTCCCAGACCTTGAACTTGCGAAATGGCGTATTGCTTGCGTTGGCCCACGGTGCCCCAACGGAACGATAGGACGCCACCGGGCCGGGCGGAATGTTCGGCGTATAGTTTGCATCTTCTGCGCAGCCGCCGTTGTCCGAGAGAAACAAGACCAGCGTATTGTCTTCCTCGCCCCGTTCACGGATCTTCGCCAGTATCCGTCCGATGTTCTGGTCCATCCGGTCGATCATGGCCGTATAGACCGCCATGTTCAGGTCCCAGGCGTCCTTGTCTCGAACGTCGTCCCACCTCGGCACAACTCCATCGCGGGGCGACATCTTCCACCGTTTCTCGAACAATCCCATCCCGGTCTGGCGCTCGTAGCGCTGCTCGCGGAGCTTGTCCCAGCCGATCATGTACTTGCCGCGATACCTGGCGATGTCCTCCGGCCAGGCGTGGAGCGGATAGTGCGGCGAGGTGTACGCCACGTAGAGAAAGAAAGGCTTGTCCTCGCCGGCATACTCATCCAGGTACTTGATCGCATAATCCGTAAAGGCGTCGGTCGTATAGAAATTCGGGTCCTTGGGGGCGTAAGGCTTGTAAACCTTGTCGTCGATGGCCCAGCCGCGCGGATACCCGTAACTGGTCTTCTTCCTGCCAGGTTCCGGCTCGCCCGGCCGGCGCGGACCGGGATTCCAGAAATTGCAGCAACCGTCCGTCAGGCCGAAATACCGGTCGAAGCCGCGCTCGACGGGAATCTCCTGAGCGTGCCATTTGCCCGTCATCAACGTGCGATACCCGGCGGCCCTGAGCACCTCGCCCAAGGTGACGCAGTTCTTCATCACCCTCGGACTGTTGCCGTAGACGCCGACCTGCTGTGAATACAGGCCGCTCAACAGCGACGCCCGCGTCGGGACGCAGATCGCGTCCCGACGCGAGCCTGTCGATGTTCGGCGTGCGGACCTCGCCGCCGTAACAGCCGATATCGGAAAAGCCCCTATCATCGGCCATAATCAGGACGATGTTGGGCCTGGCTCGGGAGGGGCTGCCCGCAGGCTGCCCCATAGCGCGCAGAGGGCCGTTCAGTGATATCGCCGCCGCTCCGAGTCCCGCTGCCTTGAGGAACCCTCGACGGCTGAACTCAGCCGTACTCATATTTGACTACCTAATCCGGATGCTACTACGCGTACATTTCGTCGAAGTACTTCTGAGCCGCGACGACGGCATGGCGCATCATGTCCTCGGCCTTGGCGGTTTCGCGCTTGGCGAGGGCCGCCATCAGCGCTTTCGTGTCCAGCTCCTTGGCGGCTTTCTCGCAGGCTTCCCAGCTCAGTACGCTTCGGATAACGCGGTCGATGCCCTGCTCGGTGTTATCGTACGCCCGCGTCTGCATGTCGTGGCCTTTCCAGCGGCTGTAGCCCGCCTGCTGAATCAGCCCGGCGATGGCGACGTTCATGCCGTTGATTCTGGCGCCGTGGTCGATGTCGTACTTGCCCGGCCCGCCGAGGATGATGCCGTCGTTGTAGCCCTGGCTGTTGAGGTGCATGTGCACGCACATGTTGTTGTCCAGCTCTTCGACGGTGTCGGCCACGTGATCGAGGCCGATCATTTCGGAGTGGCCGAACTCCTTGTTGACACCCTTCTTCTCTAAGGAGACGCCGAACTCCTTCTCGACCCTGTACCAGAACAGCAACGCGCTGGCGACCGTCGGGATCAGCATAGCCGGATGGCCCTCGTTCGGCTTAGGCTCGAAGCCGATGTAAAGGCTGCCGCCCTTTTTCTGCTCGTACTTGCACAGCCCGGCGATGCTCTCCTTGAGGTTCTGGTACATCTGTTTGATGCCGACGGTCGCAATGTCGTAACCGAACGAGCCGTTCCAGATAATCAGGGCCGGCGCCTTGGCTGCGTCGGGGTGCCACGCTTTCTTCAACGTCCCGTAGGCCAGGTCCACCGTCTTCGTCCCCAATTCCTCCGCGGCCTTTCGCTCTTGCGGGTCCAAAGACGCAACGCCGCCGTAACCGAAATGACAATGCGCCCCCGGCGTAATCATCGCCAAGTGGAGCTTGTTGTCCACCAGTGCATCAGCGACCGCCGCCGCATTGGCGTCATCGACCTCCGCGTCGTAGTGCATTTCGATGCCCAGCTCGACGTGACCCGGTATCCTCGGTCTGATCTTGTCCGCGACCAGCTTAATCATCTCCGGCGTCCCGAACGCCCCGCCCCATTCCGGCCGCATATCCCCCGGCACAAATCCCCCCTTGCCCGGATTGAACGTCCACCGGCATATACTATGTAACGATTTCTCTGCCATTTCTCAGACTCCTTGTTTTCTGGACTGTCCTGTTTCTCTGCCTCTTCTCCGACCAGCCCGCTTCGGCTGGCACAATGCCCCCCATCTTACGTTGCGATCTATGGCAAGTAAACAACAAATCCAAGCACTTCCCATTTGGATTTGGGCCGTCTTGACTCTATAATAGGGTATTGGATCTTGAGGTCGTGGCGCTATGTCGATGCAGAAGGAGAAATCATAACTGGCGACTCAAATGGCATGTTGATTTTGCCTGCGTCGGAAACGGAGAATCAGCCGTGAGGCTGCCGAATGCCGAAAACGCGGTAATCGATTCTGGGAAACTGCGCGACTATGTACTTTCACCATCGCACCCGGTGGGTCGGTTCAAAGCCGCTTTCTTCTCATCGCTTGGCTATACTCAGGAAAATTGGAACCGCCTTGAGGCGGATATTCCTCAGCAACATCTTACTAAAGATGCCGTTCTTCGTCAGGAGACCTCGTACGGCAGGAAATACGAGATTTGTGGTAAGATAAAAGGACCGGGTGGAAAGGCAAGGGAGGTTGTTAGTATTTGGATAGTATTGGTTGGGGAAATGGTCCCCAGGTTTGTCACCGCCTATCCCGGAGGTAGTAGATGAAGTTCAAGACGCTTGACACGGTTGTTCTGAACAGAGACGTGCCGGAAATCGGTTTGAAGAAAGGAGACCTCGGGGCCGTTGTACAGGTCTACGAACCTGATGGGCTTGAGGTCGAGTTTGTGACAGCATCCGGGAAAACGGAAGCGCTGGTCACATTGAATCGAAAAGACGTACGCCATGTCGGCGACAGGGATCTTATCGCGGTTCGGCGCGTTCTCAAATCGGCATGAGAGGCTGGGGGCGGGGGCGTAGCCCTCATTCCTGCAACTGCCGCCTCAGATGACTCTCCCACGCCGCATAGGCCTCTGCATAGGCTGTGGTTAATTTCTTGTTGGGTTCGACGGTTCGGACGGGTTCGAGGCCGACGAAGGCTTCGTCCGAGCTGCTGTAAATGCCGGCGCCGATGCCGGCGCCTCGGGCAGCGCCTTGGGAGCCGTCGGTGTTGTAGAGCTCGACCGTGGCTTCGGTGAGCGTCGCAAACGCTTCGGCAAACAAAGGGCTCAGGAACATGTTGGCATTGCCCGCTTTGACGGTGGTCAGCTTGATGCCCATATCTCGCATAATGCCGAGGCCGTAGTTCAATGCGAAGACGATGCCCTCTTGAGCGGCCCGGAGGAAGTGGGTCTTCTTGTGTACATTGAAATTCCATCCGTGGACAGAGGCCCCGATGTTTCGATTCTCCAGTGTTCTCTCCGCTCCGTTGCCGTAAGGAAGGATGACTAAACCGTCCGACCCGACCGGCACCTGAGCCGCCATTTCATTCATTTGGGGATAGTCCAGTCCCTCACCGGCCACGAAATTGTGTTTGAGCCAGCTATTCAGAATCCCCGTTCCATTGAGGCACAGCAGCACGCCATACCGGGGGCTGCTCTTTGAATGATTGACGTGCACGAACACGTTCACTCGTGAAAGCGGGTCGTAGTTCTTCTGATCGCTGACGCCGTAGACCACGCCGGACGTCCCCGCGGTGACGGCGATCTCGCCCGGCTGCAAAACGCTCAGCGACAGCGCGTTGTTCGGCTGATCGCCCGCCCGGTAGCTGATTTTTGTCCCGGCGGCAAGTCCAAGCTCGCCCGCCGCCTCTTTCGTCAGCTCGCCCTGGCCGGAAAACGTCGGGACCG
>JARRQQ010000034.1:0-12069 GCA_037381725.1 Sedimentisphaerales bacterium | reverse complement strand
ACTTTCGTATTCTTCACCTCCGACAACGGCGGTTATCTGAATTACGCTGGCCTGTTCAAGGGGGAAATCTCAAGCAACGGTCCTCTCCGTGGTCAAAAATGTGACGTCTTCGAAGGGGGACACCGCGTCCCGGCGATTGCCCGCTGGCCCGGGCGGATTAAGCCGGGAACAGTCACCCATGAGACCGCGATGACCATGGACCTGATGCCAACGTATCTCGAATTGGCGAGATGGAAACCAGCCGGAATCCACACGGATGGAACCACTCTTACCCCAGTCCTCTTTAGGGGACAAGCCATACCAGAACGATATCTCTTCTGGCGTGCGGGAAACGAGTGGGCGGTACGACGTGGACCCTGGAAGCTTGTGGGTGGTGAGGAAGGTGGGATGATGTTGTTTGATCTTGACGACGATATCGCCGAGCGGAAGAACCTTGCCAAAGAAAGACCCGATCTCGTCGAACGGTTACTATCTTCCTACAGAGAATGGGAGAAGGATATCGCAGGGAACAAACAAGAATGAGCAATGGTTCGGTTCCAGAAACGAATAGAAGGAGATGAAAAATGAAAACAACGGGTCAGAAAATCTTAATCATACTGATCAGTGTGACTCTAATCGGGTGTACGGTAGGAGCGACGGAGAAAGGAAAAATGAAAATGCCCTCTTTGGCCAGGCCGGGGGAGAATGGTTACATCAAGGGAGAATTGATCTATTCGCTCGATAACAGACCGACGCCGGAATGCCATGCGTCAACGATCGCAGAGACAAAGTCCGGACTCGTGGCCGCCTGGTTTGCGGGTACAGAGGAGGGCAACGCAGACGTCGGCATTCGCGTGGCGCGACACGACGGCACAAAGTGGCTCAAATCCGTCGAGGTCGTCAACGGAGCGGAAGGCGAGGCCAAGGATTATCCCTGCTGGAACCCGGTGCTCTTTCAACCAAAGGACGGGCCGCTCATGCTTTTCTACAAAGTGGGCCCTAACCCGAGGGACTGGTGGGGCATGCTGGTAACCTCCGAGGACGGTGGAAAAACGTGGTCGAAGCCACGCAAGTTGGGCAAGGATGAGAAACTCGGTAGTAACAGCAATCTTATCGGGCCTGTGAAGGATAAGCCGATTCAACTCGCAGACGGCTCGATTCTCTGTCCTTCCAGTACCGAGCACAACCGCTGGCGCGTCCACTTCGAGCTAACCAAGGACCAGGGCAAAACGTGGCAAGTCATTGGACCGATCAATGATGGTACGAAATTCGGCACGATCCAGCCGACCATCCTGACACACTCCGATGGGAGAATGCAGATTCTCTGCCGGAGCCAACAAAGCGTGATCGCACAGAGCTGGTCGAGCGATGGCGGGAAAACCTGGAGCAAGATGACCGCCACGGAACTTCCCAACCCCAATGCGGGCATCGACGCCGTCACGCTCAAGGACGGCCGCCAGTTGCTTGTCTACAACCACACCATTCGCGGAGGCCCGGTCCCATCCGGGCGCAACATGCTTAACGTGGCAATTTCCAAGGACGGCGAGAATTGGAAACCCGTGTTCACGTTAGAGCGCAGTAGAGGCGAGTATTCGTACCCGGCTGTGATTCAGGCTTCCGACGGCAAAGTCCACACGACCTACACGTATCAGCGGAAGTCCATCAAGCACGTCGTCCTGGACCCAAGCCAAATCAAATAGAAGAAAGCTGCGACGATGAAATATTATCTCAGGCTATGTGCGTTGTTGAGTGTTATCGCCTTCAGTTCTCGATGCCAAGCTGTCTCACAAACAGAGCTTTGGCCGAGCGATGCATCGACGAAAGTTATGCGTTCCGACAAGCCGGCCAGCGGCCCGGACGCCCTGGTTATTTCAGGCGCACGAGGCGAAGTGGTTAGTTCTCAAGCCGTCTTCCGTCCCGTCGAAGATGTCACCGCCGCATCGGTTAGTATCAGCGATCTTCGACACTCAAAGGAGGACGCGTCCATACCGGCTACAGCCGTCAAGCTGCAATGGGTACGATATATAGACATTGATCGGAACACGTCCCGCATCCCGGAGGATGAGCTTGTGGCCAAGGCGCCAACAAGCATCCCCGATCCGTTCTGGGAAAACTCGACCATACCGCTTGTGGCGCGCCAGGCCCAGCCGATATGGATCGAGACCCGCGTCCCAACGGACGCAAAGCCGGGGGATTATGAAGGCAAACTGACGGTCGCCACGATGGACCAGTCTTACGAAATGCCGCTCAGATTACACGTCTGGGACTTTGAGATGCCAAGTGAGAGGCATTTGTCCGTTATCAATTGGTGGCGTTTTCCGGGCTTGGGCTTCGAGTATGTCGAACCCTATTCCGAGGAATACTGGCAACTCTTGCGAGAGTTCTGCACCTTTGTCGTCGAGCATCGTCAGACCGACGTACAAACCTCAATCAATCTGATTCGGGAGAACGGCACGGATCAGGAAGGCTATTCCTACGACACGAGCCGCCTTGAACGATACGGGGAGGTGGCTTTCGGCGCCGGGATTCAGCGGATACATCTGCATTCCGTAGGCCAGCGGACGGCGGGCCTGACCGACCCGACCAGCCATATCGTCCCGAACGAATCCGCGTTGCGTCGCCTGGCCGCTTGGGAAAAGGTCGTCCGGCGTCGCAATTGGCGGGACCGGTTTCTGGTGAGTATCTCCGACGAGCCGCATATCTATCACGAAGAGTCCTATGCTGCGATGGTTGACCGCGTCCATCAGATCGCGCCGAGCATTCGGTGTATTGAGGCCGTTGAAGCGGAATACCTTGGAGACTTGGACATATACGTTCCCAAGCTCAGTCATCTCAACCTGTGGTACCCCCGCTTCAAAAAGGTTCAGGAAAATGGAGCCGAATTGTGGTTCTATACGTGTTGCCATCCCGTCGGCCGATATCCCAACCGCTTTTTGGATCAATCGCTCTTGAAGGTCCGCGTCCTCCACTGGCTGAACTATCTCTATGGTCTCGACGGCTACCTGCATTGGGGTCTCAACCAGTTCGCCGGCAAGGATCCGTATACCCAGGAGGGCATTAGCAAAGGCTTGCCTTTAGGCGACCGGGCCGTTGCCTATCCGGGTAAGAAGGGGTTGCTTGGGTCATTGCGCTTCAGCGCTATGCGGGATGGCCTCCAGGACTACGAGTATTTATGGGTTCTGGAAGAGAAGTTGTCGGAGATAAAGTCCAGGCACGGCAAAGAGGCTTTCTGGCTCGACCCGCGCCAAAGGTCCCTCGAATTATGCCGGCGAGTCGTGTGGTCGTTCCACGACTACATGCGCGATCCGAGCGTCATGCTCGATACGCGAGAACTTATCGCCCGTGAAATCGAAACGCTACAGACCGAGCCCCTTCTCGTCGTCCAGACTTCCCCGCCGGAAGGGACGGTGGTTCCCGCCGGACCGAGGAACATCGGGATTCGCGGGCTCGTGCCCCCCGGAGCTAAAGTGACGATCAATGGCAAGCCGGTTCAAAACGTCCGCCCGAGCGGGTACTTTCTTCAAGCATATTTCATGCCGGACAGCAAACCGACCATCACGATAACCGTCGAGCACAAAGGCAAGAGACGCTCGACTCAGCGGACGTTCAAGCTGACGGACTAAACTCCACCCGGTGCTTCCCTGTTCGTAGGGCCAGAGGGACAGGCACCTCTTGACCGAACGGCCCGGTCAAAACGAGCCAGTCCCGAGGCTCTCTTGCTCGGCGCGGAGGAATTCTTCGGCTTCCTTTCCGCCGATCTGCTCGATCAGGTCGTGCACGCACGTTTTGAAATCGCCGAACTCGTTACTAGCCTTGTATGGGTAGGCTCGAATGAGATATTTCACGGCAGGCTCGCCTATTTCGCGCAAAGCCGTGCTCGCTCTGTCAAGAAGCCGGCCATAACCGGGAATCAGGCAGTTGATGATATACCTGATGTCTCGGGGAGATTTCTCAGGGCCGGCCATGATTCTGTCGATTTTTCGCAGCTTGATCGCGGTCCACCGGGCGGGCAGCAGTATCCTGAACAGGAACTCCGGCAGAGGAGCAACGATGAGCAACGCTGCGCCGATGAAAACAACAATGCAAACGATCTCGAAGACTATGAAGAAGACTCGCCTCGCTTCTTTCAATGCAGCGTATCTTCCGCTTATCGCAGCAAGAGCATTGAGACGGTTTATCGAACCTTCCTTGAAACCGAGCACTTCGTCCGAGGTACTTTGCAGAATGTACATAATCTGTGGCTTCTCAAGAGACGGATCCAGTCGAAGCATCTTGACGATCAGCCCTGAGACCCTTGGAGCGGCAAAGGACGTTCCGTTAAGCTTCACGACACGAGAGTACTCTTCAATGCCCGTGCTCGAAGGGAGCGTGACCTCTTGTGCGGTCTGATAGGACCCCTCCGCGAAGATGCTCACGCTGCCGTAATTGGAATACATATCCCGAATCCCGTTGTGGGCGGCTCCCACGCAAATGACTCCTTTCAGGGCAGCCGGGTAGGTGGCGTCATCCATGCCGTCGTTACCCGCAGCGGCCACGACGATCACACCGCGTTCGATGATACCTTGGATGAGCCGCGTTTCTTCCGCCTTGGGCGAATACGACCCGAGACTGATATTCACCACGACTCGGTCGCCGGGATGAGCCTGGAGGAATTTGTCCACCAGCCTAAGGGCATTGAGATAGCTCAGGCTGTCCACTGAACCGTGCGCGTCGTCCACGTTCTGAAAGCGGAGTTCGTCGGGGGCGCCGTATCGTTTCAGCAAAGTGCACACGACCTGACCGTGACTTAGATCGTGAAAGAGGTCCAGGATGCTTCGTTCTTTCTTCATCATGCTGGAGGCCGAATCAATGACGAAGGCGACGACCTTCGGTCCTCTCTTTTCTTTCAACAATCGAGCGGGGTCGAACAATACAATGACAATCGTCGCCAAAAGAATGACGACGAGCCACTTTCGATATTTACGTTTATGCCGAGGTTTCATTTTTGCTCTATCTTAACGTTCGGCGTGAAAAGCATCTATGAAATTCCCAATAGCCCGCCCACTAGAGTCGCCGGGAAGGAGCTTGATGCTGAGGTCCCTGGGCAATAATATACGGTTTTGACTGGAGGCAGATAATGAGAACGATAGAGGTTATTTTTGTCCTTCTGGCCCTCTGCTCATCAGTGAGTGGCGCCGAGCAAGGTCCCATCATCATCGAGAATGCACACGTTCGGTACACGATATCGCCGAATGGGAAGAATCTTGGATTCTTTGACCTTGCGACGGGAATCGACTATCTCAAACGCGATACTCCATCAGTCTGCGCTCTGGTTCGCGGTGGCGACAGAGAGTATCCCGCGACGGGAGTCCGTTTGGCTAATGGCCGGCTGACCATCGAATTCGACCCCGCGAATGTGACCGCGGTGCTTGGCGTTCAGGCTCGGGATTCGTATATTCGCCTCGCAGTCGAATCGGTCAGCGGCAACAATGTCGAGTCGCTCACCTTCCTGAACGTGCCGCTCACTCTGCAGGCACGTCCCACGGAGCCGTTCGGCGCATGCGCTCTGTCCCTCAATCTGTTCACTCACGTCAAGCAACTGCCCGCGCTCCAGAAGAGCCTGTGGGCCTCATGCTACAGCAAGTTCGGCATGGAAGGGGCCAAGGTCGCCTTCGTGGGGATGCCGACGGAGAAGATGCTGACGGCTCTCAAGCAAGTGCTGACGGAAGCCGATGAAATGCCCCATTGCACCGTCGCCGGACCGTGGGCAAACGAAGTCCTGTTCAACCACGGCTCATATCTGTTCAACTTCGGTTCTCTCACGGAATCAAACGTGGACGAATGGATAGCGATGGCCGGGAGTCTCGGCGTCACCCAGATCGACAACCACGGCGGAGGCAAATTCTTCCGCTTCGGCGACTTCGAGCTGAATCGCGAGAAATGGCCCAAAGGATGGAACACCTACCGCCGGATTGTAAAACGGCTTCATGACGCCGGGATCGGATCCATCTTCCACACGTATGCATTTTTCATCGACAAGCGGTCAAAGTACGTGACTCCCGTGCCGGATAGGCGGCTCGATGCCTTTCGAGTTTTCACTTTAGCCGAACCCATCGATTCCAATGCCACGGAAGTTGCGGTCAACGAATCCACAAAGGGCATGAGCACCGTGACCGGCTTCTTCGAGCACAACAGCGTGATCCTCCATGTCGGCGATGAGCTGATGACCTTCGGGGCTGTCAGTCAGGAACCGCCGTGGCGATTCACAAAGCTCAAGCGCGGCGCGTTCGGAACCAGGGCGGCCATCCATGAGAAGGGAACGAAGGCCCGACATCTCAAGGAATGTTTCGGCCTCCTGGTGCCGGACCCGGAATCGTCACTCTTCGACGAGATTGCGCAAAATCACGCGCGAATTGTGAACGAATGCGACTTCGATGGAATCTACCTCGACGCCATTGACGGCAGTAGTATCCTCCGCGGCCCGGAGGAGTGTTGGTACTGGGCCGACAAATTCGTCTTCGAGATTCAGAAGCATCTGAAGAAGCCCGTGGGCATGGAGATGAGTGCCATGTGGCACCATTTCTGGCAGTTTCGCACCCGCTGGCAGGCGTGGGATTACCCGCAACGCGGCCACAAACGATTCATCGACCTCCACGCCGCTTCTGTGAATGGCCCGCTCCTGCTGCCTTTGCATCTTGGCTGGTGGAACTTCCAGGAATTCAACCCGCCACAGGTCGAGCCCACTTATCCCGATGTGATCGAATATCTCGGCGCCAAACTCATCGGATGGGATGCGGGCATTTCTCTTACCGGGGCGATAAACCGCGATCGTCTGGAGGCGGTTCCATTGTTTCGCCGGGCGGTGGATATCCTCCACACGTGCGAAGAGCTTCGTCGAGACAAGACGTTCGATGGGAGCATCAGGGCGAAGTTGCGGGAGCCGGATAAGGAGTTTTCCCTTTTTCGCGATAAGAGCGGGGATTGGCGATTCCGACCCGCCTATTATGACGCACATACCGCGTCGTGCTGCGAGCCTTGGAGCTTGTCGTGGAGGGCGACGAATCCGTTCGGCGAGCAGCCGGTGAATTTCCGCCTCGAGGCGCTGATGTCCGCGGGACCATACGATGATGCGAACAATATCATCCTGGCCGACCTTTCGCGTCCGGGCCAATTTGCAGGGCCACCACGTACCGCTAACGGAGTAACCGCCTCATTAGGTAAAGCATCGAATGGGTCGGAAGGGGCGGGCATATTCCGTACAACAAATTCCGGGAAGGTCTCCCGCAACGCCGCGTGGGTCAGGCTCGACCGTAAATTCGAGCCGCTCCTCAATCTGAAAAAACATCAGGCGATAGGCGTTTGGGTTGATGGTGACGGGCTTGGAGAGATTCTCGCGATCCGGCTCGAAAGCCCGCGCCACATCTCTCTCGGCGCGGTGGCGGATCGTTATGTCACCATCGATTTCACCGGTCCGAGACTTCTTACACTCGTGGAGATGGAATCAAGCCGCTGGAGCGATTATGCCTGGAATGACAGTAAAGGACTCTATAACGTCTACCGGGAAAACGTCAATTTCGGCTCAATTGAGTCTCTGAGCCTTTGGTACAACAACTTGCCGAAAGACCAACAGGTGACTTGTACCATCGGCCCCATCAAAGCCATGCCGATGGTGGCCTGTAAGGTGAAGAATCCAACGGTGTCCATCAATGGCAAAACCATTGTCTTGCCCGTGGAAATGCCGTCCGGCAGCTACCTGGAATTCAACGCGAGCAATAATTGCACACTCTATGGCTCGAAAGGCGAGATCATCAGCCGAATCACGCCTGACGGTGAAATCCCTGTGCTCTCATCGGGTGAGAACCACGTTCGAGTCTCCTGTGATTCCGCGGACGGCCCCCCGCCCCGCTTGAAACTCACGATCATCTCGCATGGCGAGCCTCTCTAGAGGTACGTTGGTCACTGATCATTTAACCAGACGGACGAAATGAGATCGCGCCGGCCGCGACGACCAGATTCTGTGGAGGGGTCGGGACCGCGATTACTTCGGGCGTAGTAAGGGATGGCCGTCAACGTGGAACCGTCAGCCCAATCGCCCTCGATAGTCGTCATGCCGCCCAGCAAATCGGCTCGCCAATCGGTTGTCAAAATGGCATCAGCGCGAAGAGTACTATCAAGTTTCTGGTCTACACGCTCGGCACAGTAAATGAGGGGACCATAGCGCAGGGCCACTTTCCCGGTCGTGGCCTCGATCTTAGCGCTGCCCTTGATCCGCTGGACCTTCATGGGGAGCACCAGATCGATCTTGTCGCCGGCTTTCCAAATCCGAGTGATCACGGCGTATCCTTTTTCGATAGGTGGTTGGACTGCTGAGCCGTTGACCGAAATCGACGTGATACCATCGGCGTTCGGGGTAGCGGTATAAAGTTCGCTGACCTCGCGGTTCGGGATGCGGACCCTGATGCTGAATCTCTTTGATTGCTCGGGATTGACCGTGATGGAGACCTCGCCGCTCCAGGGATAATTCGTCGCCTGAGCCATCGTGACATTCGTGCCCGCCACGTTCTCAATCGCCACGGTGCTTCCGATGAAAAGGTTGACGTAAATTCCGTCGTCGCTCTTGGCATACATCCAGGTCGGCAGCCTCAGAAGAACCCTCGGTATATTTCCCACACAGCACGGGCACACGTGCCAGTCGTAGCGAGGCCGGCGTTCATCCAAAGGATTGTCGTAATAAAAGTTCTTGCCTTGCAGATCAATCGAGCCCAGGAGTGCATTGTAGAGCGTTTCCTCTAAAAGCTCAGCGTATTTGGCGTGGTGATAGGTCAGGTTCAACCTGTGCTGGAAGAAGATTTCGCCGCAACTGGAGCAGGATTCACAGTAGCCATATTGTGGAAGTGAGTAGTTGGGACCGAATCCTTCGGACGTCTCGCCGCTGCCCACTCCGCCCGTGACGTAGTACTTCTTGTTGACAATATTGTCCCAGAGTGACATAACCGCGCTGCGGTAGTCGATATCCCCCGTTTCCATAGCGACGTCGGCCATGCCCGAATAGGAATAGACCGCGCGTACCGCGTGCCCGACCGCCTCGTACTGTTGGATAACGGGCACGTGGCTCTGGTCGTACTCCGAGCCGTTTTTGCGGCAATCCAACAGGAACTTGGCCAGCTTAATATACTTGTCGCCCTTGCCCTGGCCTTCGACCTGGTTGACAAACCGCCCGAATCGCAGCAAGGCCATTTCCATGGACTGGTGGCCGTCGTACCATTCCTTTTTCGGCGCTGGGCCAATATTGTTGTCCCAGCAATCGGCAAGTCTCTTGGCGGCTTCGTAGAGTCGAAGATCCTTGCTATTCGTGCTCCGGTAGTGAGCGACGGCGGCCTCCAGAAAATAGCCGGCGACGTAGCCTTCGTGGTCGCCCCGATGCCTGGGCGACCAATGTTCGCGATCGCTCAGCGTAAATGCAGTCTGGATATAACCATCGGGTTCCTGTGCAGCCAGAATCTTGGGAATCCAATCTTCCAGCGTGGCTTTCATGGCCTCCTGCGCCTGAATGATCTGGCGATCTCCCCGGGGATCAATCATTTGGGCGACACTGATCGCCTCAATCGTGTTGTAGACCCAGGCGTTCGAGAAGACATAGCCCCGGTGAGAACCATGAGGTTTCCCGGCCAGCTTATTCGCGGCGTCGATGAAATTGTTGATCCCGCCATGCTTCAGGTTCGGATCGGAAATCTTGTCGATGCAATGGGGGATCCAATTGACGATCAGCGCCTTCGCCCTGCTGTTCCATAAAGGACTGTCGATGGTGTATCGCCTGGTCTCCACCTCTTCCAGGGGGCTTGCGGGCGGCGGCAATTCCACCTTAGCGTTTAAGGTTGCAGAAGCGCTCAACACCCCCTCGCCAGCCGTCAGCTTGAGGACGTAATCGCCCACTGCCGAGAACGTCGCGGTCGTCGCCGGCACACCGGCGTTTTCAAAAGCAACCGCTCCTGGGCCGGACGTTTTGCTCCAAGCCACTTTGGGTGGATCGCCTTTGCCAGCCAGTGTTTTGATCGTTCCATTCAGGTAGGTCTTGCCGCCTAACATGACCACGCGATCAACACCGGCCTTGACCCTGGGCGGAAAATCGGGCGACTTGCCCGAATCGTAGACTCTCCATTCCAGGATGCCAGTCGAGTAAGGTTCGTTGGAGTCGATCTCAAGCCTGAGCCTGGATGTGCGCACTTCGTCGAAGGTCGTCGTGTTGTATCGATTTGGTTCAACTTCCAGACCCGACGCATTACTTAGGGGAATGAAACTTGCGCCGCTCCAGTAGAGCAGACGGCAGGCTTTGGGCAGGCGGACACCCCGGTTGTCATCCCACCAGTAGACGTCCACTTTGGCAGTGCTGATGGGCTGACTCCATTCGTACTGCACCCATTAAGTGCCCCGGCTGGGCCAGTTGCCGTAGGAGCCATGCCGTCGATCCCGCGAGCTTGCGGGATCGTGCTTATCATTGAGCGCCGCCAGCGAGGTGTCGCCGGAGACGTAGGAACTGGACGGCTCCGCCACAACGGCAAGATTCGTAGCCGAATCGCGATTACCAAACGCTGAGCCGCAAACTACCCCGATCACGAAAACGGCCAATATCTTTATCGGGCGATTCGAAAGTGGCGTTCTCATTAGGTGGCCTTTCACACTCTTTAGGCGGCATATTCCTCAATCGAGGCCCTCGCCAAAGCGGCTCAAGCCCCTAATAAAAGTGCAAAAGTCTGCTCTCATTGTCAAGTCATTTATTGACCGTCGCTCGCGTCGTTTTTAGTATGACGTGTAAAAAGAGGCTGTATGAAGATAGTAGAAACCATACCCAAACTTGAGCCACGGGCTGCCGAAGCGCACAAAGGCATCTTTGGCAAGATCTGTGTTGTCGCCGGCAGCGTCGGGATGAGCGGAGCGGCTGCGCTGGCCGGCCGCGCGGCTTTGCGAGCTGGAGCGGGGCTGGTGCGAGTGGCGACGCCGAAGAGCGTTCTGCCCATTGTTGCCTCAGTCGAGCCGTCGTTTACGACCATTCCCCTGCCCGAGGACGAGCACGGCCGAATCTCGGCGAAAGCGATTAGTGCTATTCTTGATGCGGCCGGAGAAAACAACGCCATGGCGTTCGGTCCCGGCGTCGGTGTCAGCGGGGCGCTTCAGTCGATTCTTCGGGCACTTCTCGAACAGCAGGAGCTGAGGCTTCTCGTCGACGCCGACGGTCTGAACAATCTGGCCCATATGGGAGATTGGCCCGTCAAACGAAAAGCACAACTGATCCTGACTCCTCATCCCGGTGAGATGAAACGGCTGTGGTCAGGTCTATTTCGGGAAGAGCTCACGTCTGAACGACGGGAGCAGGCGACGACGCTGGCCTGCCGGACGGGTGCGACGATCGCTCTGAAAGGAGCCGGGACGGTCGTGACCGATGGCGAGAAGGCTTACGTCAACCGGACGGGCAATCCCGGTATGGCCACGGGCGGTACGGGGGACGTACTGACCGGTGTCATTACGGCTCTGATGGGCCAGGGCTTGAACGATTTCGACGCGGCGGTTCTGGGCGTATACATCCACGGTCTTGCCGGTGACATCGCCGCCGAAAAAGTCGGCCAGCTCAGTCTAATGACTACCGACCTCATTGAATCACTAAGCGACGCCTTCATGAGAAGCTAGCCGACCCACCTGATGCACTTCGGTTCAGAGAACGCTTAATTCTCCTTGCCATCATCACCCAACTCTTTGGAATCGGCCCCATCTGGTCCGCATCGTGTAGTCAATTCATTGCTTCTTGGGTGTACTCAACACGTTGATCTGAGCCATTCTTTGCTTGACGAGAGCCTGATTCCCACAGAATGACGTCGTTACCATCACCGCCGGCAATGGTTCTGCCGTCAGGACTAAACGCAACAGCCAAAACATCGTTTGATGGAAGGGTCATAAGTTCAGTGCCCGTATTAGCATCCCAGAGCTTTGCAGTGATGAAGCTGCCTGAGACAATTCGCTTTCCATCGGGACTTAGTGCAAGGGCCTCAACGTTCTTGTTGTGTCCAAAAAGGGTCATTACTTCATCCCCTGTCTCGGCATCCCAGATCCTAACGGTAG
>JARRQQ010000033.1:0-17202 GCA_037381725.1 Sedimentisphaerales bacterium | reverse complement strand
CGGCGTGATCACCGTCGAAGAGGGCAAGAGCTTCGAGACGACGGTGGAGTTCGTGGAGGGGATGCAGTTCGACCGGGGGTATCTCTCGCCTCATTTCGCAACTGACACCGAAAACATGGTTTGCGAGCTGAGGAGACCGTTCATCCTGGTCCACGAGGAGAAGATCAGCAACGTCGCCAAGCTCGTGCCGCTGCTTGAGAAGGTAGCCAAAGCCAAGAGACCTCTGTTGATTATCGCTGAAGACGTGGAGAGCGAGGCGCTGGCGACTCTGGTGGTGAACAAGCTGAAGGGCATTATAGAAGTGGCCGCGGTCAAGGCGCCGGGATACGGCGACCGCCGGAAGGCCATGCTCCAGGATATTGCCGTGCTCACCGGGGCCGAGCCGATTTTCAAGGACCTGGGAGTTGACATGGAAAACATCAGCATCAAGCAGCTCGGCCAGGCTAAGAAGGCTACGATCGACAATGACGACACGATCATCGTCGAAGGGGCCGGCGGCCAGGACGCCATCGCCGGCAGGATCAAGCAGATCAAAGACGAGATCGAGGTGACAACGAGCGACTATGACCGCGAGAAGCTCCAGGAGCGGCTGGCGAAGTTGACGGGCGGCGTGGCCCAGATCAACGTCGGGGCGGCTACGGAAGCCCAGATGAAGGAGAAAAAGGCGCGCATCGAGGATGCCCTTCACGCGACTCGGGCGGCTATCGAAGAAGGTATCGTGCCGGGCGGCGGCGTGGCGCTGATTCGCTGTCTTGACGCCGTCAAGAAGCTGCAACTCGAAGGGGACGAGCAGACTGGCGCGAACATTCTGGCCAAGGCGCTTACCATGCCGTGCTATTACATCGCTCACAACGCCGGGTCGATCCCGAATCTCGTGGTCAACAAGGTGGCCGAAGGCAAGGGCGGATTTGGCTACAATGCCGCCACGGATACGTACGAAGATCTGCTGGAAGCCGGCGTGATCGACCCCGCCAAGGTGACCCGGATTGCCCTGCAAAATGCTGTGAGCATCGCCGGGCTGCTGCTGACGACGGATTGCCTCGTTACCGAGAAGCCGAAAGAGAAAGAGGCTATGCCTCCGGGTGGTCCCGGCGGCCCCGGCGGTTACGGCGGCGACATGGGCGGCATGGGCGGCATGGGCATGATGTAAGAACCCAAAGCCGGCGGCCTTGCGGACGGGCATGAGTTCGATCCGTTCAGACCGTGCCTCGGGCGGGCTATCTGCCCGGCTCTTGCGAAACGTTTTGGGACAGCCCAAGGAAGGTGGATCAATGAACGATAAGATGAGAAGCAAGTGGTGGGTCATCACCGTCGCTCTGCTGTGTACGGTGGCGATTGCAGTTGGCCGGCAGCCACAAGAGAGGAGGATGTCCTCTCTCGCGGGGGCTGGAGCAAATCGCACCCTGACCAGAGACGGGCGGATGGCATGGTGGCGTGATGCTCGTTTCGGCATGTTTATCCACTGGGGCCTTTATGCCATACCGGCCGGTGAGTGGAAGGGCAAGCAGATTCCGGGCATCGGCGAATGGATCATGCAGACGGCCCACGTCCCGGTCTCGGAATACGAGCAGTTGGCAAAGCAGTTCAATCCGGTGAAATTCGATGCCCACCGATGGGTGCAGATCGCCAAGAACGCAGGGATGAAATACATCGTGATTACCAGCAAGCATCACGACGGATTCTGCCTGTGGGATTCGAAGGTGAGTGACTACGACGTAATGGACGCGACGCCGTTCAAACGAGATATTCTCGGAGAATTGTCCGAAGCGTGCAAGAAACAGGGCGTCAGGCTGTGCTTCTACCATTCGATCATGGACTGGCACAACCCTGATGCGCAGGCGCCCTTCTATCCGAACTATAACGACGGAAGCCGCACGAATCCGAATTTTCCGCGCTACGTGGAGAACTACTTGAAGCCGCAGCTCAAAGAGCTCATAACCAACTACGGCCCGCTCGGCGTCTTGTGGTTCGATGGTGAGTGGATCAAGGACTGGACCGAGCCGCAGGGCAAGGACCTGTACAATTACGTACGCAGCCTTCAGCCGGACATCATCATCAACAATCGTGTCGGCAAGGGCCGCAAAGGCATGGAGGGTCTGAGCAAAGGCGAGGAGTACGCCGGCGACTTCGGCACTCCCGAACAGCAGATTCCGGCCAAGGGCCTGCCCGGCGTCGATTGGGAATCGTGCATGACGATGAACGACACGTGGGGTTACAAAGCTGGCGATCACCATTGGAAATCCGCCGAGGATCTGACTCGCAAGCTGGTCGATATCGCCAGTAAGGGCGGCAATTTTCTTTTGAACGTCGGGCCTACCGCCGAGGGGCTCATTCCGGAGCCGAGCGTGGAGCGCCTGTCAGCTATCGGCGCATGGACGAAGGTCAACGGCGAGAGCATCTACGGCACGACCGCGAGTCCGCTCGGCGAGGTTCCATGGGGTCGCTGCACGGCAAAGCCGGGCAAGCTGTATCTCCACGTCTTCGATTGGCCGACGAACGGCCGGCTCGAAGTTCCCGGCGTCGAGAAGAAGGTCACCAGGGCCTACCTGCTGGCGGACAAGAAACGCACCAAGCTCCCCGTCTCGCTTGCGGGCCGGAGTGGGGTTGCCGTGAGGCTGCCTGCCGAGGCGCCGGACCGCGTTGACAGTGTGGTTGCACTGGAAACCGAGAAATAGGGACCGCCCGGAAAAGCCTCGGCCTTATCCAGGTTGTGGCTTGAAGGTGTCATCCTGTGTCTAGATAAAGAAGATAAACGGAAAATTGAGAAATGAAACGGTAAAGGACAAGGAGTGAGTTATGAAGCTTAAACCTCTGGATGATAGAATTGTCATCAAGCAGTCGGAAGCCGAAGAGAAGACGAGCGGGGGGATCATTCTTCCCGATACCGCCAAGGAAAAACCGCAGATCGGGACAGTCGTGGCCGTCGGGCCGGGCAAGCTGCTTGATGATGGCAAGCGAGGCGCGATGTCCGTCAAGAACAAGGACGAGGTGATCTACGCCAAGTACATCGGCAATGACGTCGAAGTCGACGGCGAGAAGTACGTCATTATTCGGGAAAGTGACGTCCTCGGAATCGTCGAGAGATGAGACGTTCCGTTCGACTTACGTGGGCCAGGCAAAGTGCAAAACAACCACAGTCAATCATTGAGAAAAGGAAATAGAAATGGCAAAACAAATGATGCATGACGATACGGCGCGAGCGCAGCTCAAAGACGGCTTGACGCAACTGGCCGAAGCGATGAAAGTCACGCTCGGACCGACCGGAAGAAACGTCATCCTGCACAAGAGCTGGGGCTCTCCGAAGGTAACC
Source organism: Sedimentisphaerales bacterium (assembly GCA_037381725.1). Classification (GTDB taxonomy): domain Bacteria; phylum Planctomycetota; class Phycisphaerae; order Sedimentisphaerales; family Anaerobacaceae; genus JAFGTG01. The sequence continues at coordinate 13,892 of JARRQQ010000033.1, read as the reverse complement.
AAGGACGGCGTTTCGGTGAGCAAGGAAATCGAGCTGCCCGAGCCGTTCAAGAACATGGGCGCCAAGATGGTCAACGAAGTCGCCAGCAAGACGTCCGACGTGGTTGGAGACGGCACGACCACCTCAACCGTCCTTGCTGAGGCGATCTACATCGAGGGACTGAGACACGTCACCGCCGGCTCGAACCCGATGGCTATTCAGCGGGGCGTTTCCAAGGCGGCTGAGGCGGCGGCGAAATACATCCAGTCGGTCAGTGTTCCCGTGAAAGGGCATGATGACATCGCGAAAGTGGCGACGATCAGTGCCAACAATGATACCTCCGTCGGCGAGATTCTGGCCGACGCTATCGACAAGGTCGGTAGTGATGGAGTGATCGAAGTCGAAGAAGGTAAGGGGATGGAGAACGAGCTGAACGTCGTCGAAGGTATGCAGTTCGAGAAGGGGTACCTCTCGCCGTATTTCATGACGAATCCGGAGACCCTCGAAGTACATCCTCCTGCACGAAAAGAAGATATCCAACGTCCGCGAGATCATCCCGCTACTCGAGAAGATCGCGCAGGTGGGCCGACCGCTGCTCGTTGTCGCCGAAGACGTCGAGGGCGAGGCGCTGGCGGCACTCGTGATCAACCGGCTGCAAGGTGTGTTGAAGGTCTGCGCCGTCAAGGCGCCGGGCTTCGGTGATCGCCGCAAGGCCATGCTGGCCGATATCAGCATCTTGACCGGCGGACAGGTCATCACCGAGGACCTGGGCATTAAGCTCGAGAACATCGAGCTTTCACAACTGGGACAGGCGAAGAAGATCGTCGTCGATAAGGACGCCACGACTATCATCGAAGGCGCCGGCAAGAAGAAGGACATTACCGCCCGCTGCGATCAGATTCGCAATCAGATCGTGAAGACCACCAGCGATTACGACCGCGAGAAATTGCAGGAGCGCCTGGCCAAGCTCACGGGCGGCGTCGCCGTCATTAACGCGGGAGCCGCGACCGAGACGGAGATGAAGGAGCGCAAGGACCTGCTGGATGATGCGCTTCATGCCACCAGGGCCGCGGCCCAGGAAGGCGTCGTTGTCGGCGGCGGTGTCGTTTTCCTGCGAGCGATCCCAGACGTGGAAAAGGCCCGCGTCAAGGCCAAGGGCGACGAGAAAATCGGTGTTGATATCGTCATCAAAGCGCTCAAGGCTCCGACGACTCAGATCGTCGATAACTCTGGCGAGAAGGGCGACGTGATCGTGGCCCAGCTTATGGACAAGGGCAAGAACATCGGTTACAATGCCAATTCCGGCGAGTTCGTTGATATGTTCAAGGCGGGCATTATCGACCCGGCGAAGGTGGCTCGAACCGCGCTGGAGACGGCCGCCTCGGTCGCCGGACTGATGCTGACCACAAGCGTGCTGGTCACGGAGCTGAAAGACGATCAGAAGGACGAAGAACCGATAGCAGGGTCCGTAAGATAAGTAGTAGAGTGTCTAAAGTCAGAAGTGACTAAAGTGCCTAAAGTCGAGAGTTGCACTACCACGTCGCAATTCACTTTAGTCACTTAAGAAATTATGGCCAAACGGGATTACTATGAAGTTCTGGGCGTAGGCAAAGGGGCTTCCGCCGATGAGATCAAGCGCGCCTACCGGCGCATGGCGATGAAGTACCATCCGGATAAGAACCCGGATGACAAGGAAGCAGAAGCCAAGTTCAAGGAGTGCGCCGAGGCCTATGAGGTCTTGAGCGATCCGGAAAAGCGACAGCGCTACGACCAGTTCGGGCATGAAGGTCTCCGCGGCGCCGGCATGCACGACTTCTCGCGGATGAATGTCGAAGACATTTTCAGCATGTTCGGCTTCGAGGATTTCTTCGGCGGGATCTTTGGCGGCGGTGGAAGGGGCAGGAGGGCAAGCCGGCGTGGAGGACCGACTCGCGGCTACGATTTGGAGACCGCCGTTGAACTCACGCTTGAAGACATCCTCAAAGGGACCGAGAAGACCATCGAGTTTACCCGGCAGGATACGTGCGGCGTGTGTAATGGCACGGGTTGCGCCAAGGGAAGCTCGCCCAGCCGGTGTCCCACGTGTGGAGGAACCGGGCAGGTCGCCCGGGGCGGCGGTTTCTTCCAGATGGTCTCGACGTGCGGCCAGTGTGGAGGCACCGGGCGGATTATTACCGATCCGTGCAAGAAATGCCGGGGCACGGGCCGGATCCCCAGGAAGAGAACACTCAAGGTCAAAATCCCGCCCGGCGTGCATGAAGGCCAAGGCGTCCGCGTGGCCAACGAAGGCGAGCCGGGCCGACAGGGAGGGCCGAGAGGCGACCTCTACTGTTACGTCCGGGTCAAGCCGCACGAGTTCCTCAAGCGTGATGGAAACAACCTGATCGCGATTGTCCCAATCACGTTCACGCAGGCCGCCCTAGGGACGACCATCGACGTGCCAAGCATCGATGGGACGCGGGGCCTGAAGATTCCGCCGGGCACGCAGTACGGAAGCGTCTTCCGGATCAAGGGCCAGGGCTTGCCCGACGTGCGAACGCATCGAACGGGCGATCAGCTCGTCCAGGTGACGATTGAAACGCCGACGAGATTAAGCGCCGAACAACGAGATCTGCTTCGGAAATTCGCCGAGACTAAGAACACGAATGTTTCTCCCGAATCCACGCATTTTTTTGAGAAACTGAAGAGGCATTTTGGCAGTCACTGATGAAGAAGAGCAAGAAGGAAAAAGGCAAAGATGATTCGCGGGACGCGGATCATGATCAGGCTGAGAGGGGAAACGAGCTGGAAGACCTCCACGACACCGTAGCGTCTCTGCAAAAGGAGAAGGATGAGCTCCTTGGCAAGCTCCAGCGGGTTAGCGCCGATTATGCGAACTACCAGAAGCGGGTACCCAAACAGATTAGTGATACGATCAGCTACGAGAAGGAGCGGATCATCAGATCGCTCCTGCCCGCCCTGGATAATTTCGAGCACACGCTGCAAAATGCGAAATCGGCTGAGAGTGTGGACGTTCTCATCGAGGGCATTCGGATCATCTACGATCAATTGATTGACATCTTGAAGTCGCATAACGTTGAGCAGATAGAGGCTCTCGGGCAGCCGTTCGATCCCGCTGTTCATCAGGCTATGACCCAGCGAACAGACGCTGAGAAGGACCACAACGTCGTGCTGGAGGAGTTCCAAAAAGGATACACGCTCAACGGTCGGGTCATTCGCCCGAGCAGAGTGATCGTTAACAGGCGTCCGGCGGAAGTGACAGATCAGCAGCCGGAGCCGACCGCGGGCGAGCAGGCAGATGACGAATGTGAAACGGCTGAGGAGGAGTAACCGCTATGCCGACGTATGATTATGTATGTGAAGATTGCAATCACCAATTCGAGCTATTTCAGAGCATAACGGCCAAGCCCATCCGGAAATGCCCGAACTGTGGCAAGCCGAGCGTCCATCGCCTTATCGGCGCCGGGGCCGGCATCATCTTCAAAGGCTCCGGCTTCTACTGTACCGATTATCGCAGCGACGGTTACAAAAGAGCCAAAGAAAGCGAAACAAAGCCAAACTCCAATAAGAGCACCGCAGACAAAAAGACCGAATCCAAGACCAAGGACTCAAAATCCGCCGACGCAGCCAAACCCGCCGCAAAAGATAAAAAGAAATCAGCGTGACTGACACCTTTTTCGATGTTACGTACAAAAGGCGCAGGTCAGTTCATTCTAAAACTTCACGTCGGTCTCGTGTCCCGGCTGAAGTGATACATTTTTGAATTCGACCCACTGAAATGGCCGGATTTGATACTGGAATTCCTTGATTTGCTCGAGTCCGAGCTTCATAAAATCTGATGTTCGCTGACTGATTTTTCCTGAGCGAACTGAACCACTATAGCGAGTAGTGTGTATTTGGCCATCTTTGTCTATCGCTATAATTCGTTCATCTTGGTCTTGCCATTCACGGGAAGCAATAATATGTGTTCCACTCTTGTCCTGGAATGCTTGAGACCATAGGACACCGCCTTCTCTTCCGATTGTCATTCGTTTGCCTTCATGGCTTGATATCGTTTTCCATGGTCCGTCTGCAACTCCTATACGTATCGTCGTTGATAACCGCCCCTTCTCCATATCAGAAACTGAAGCGGTGAAGTCTTTGAGCTGATTACCTGAGCCGTCCACAACTTCACAGGAACCTTCAGTCCGACTTGCCCCGTCTATTCTACAAGATACTTTCATGTCGTCAGGGCCGGTTACGTTGTATATAAAACCATATTGAGCAACTTTTGGTTCGATATTCCATTTCGAAGCATAGAATTCCATAGGCGACTGTGAGCCATCCGCCTGCCAACACCTTTTTCCTTCTTCGGGCCAGTCACAGACTCCAACCAGCTCGACTGTTGTGCCACTACGTAATGTTACAACATATGCCCGTTTATTTTCCAGGGAGCCTTGCAGGGGCCTAAGTAGATTAACATGAGGCTGAGCATCAATGCGATGCCACCATTTGCTGATCGACTTGTTTCCGCCTGAATCGAAGTACTGAACTAGTGTGTCGTCTCCCTGAACGGCCATCCTGCATCTAGCGTTATTATATTCTGCCAATTCTAAAAGACCATTGACGATACTGGTCTGGTCTTTGTGCCCGTTAGAGTATAGAACAACGACACGACCATCAGGAAAAATCGCCATTTGCTCGTCGTCTCCATGAGGATTGTCGAAAAACCACGTGCCTACCATTTTCGCTGGCAGTTCGCTTCTGGCGGGGATTCCCTTCGTCTCTATCTTCACATCGGTTTTCAAGCCTTTCGGTTTGCTGGGACATATAACTGATTTGTCAGCAATCCGGCCGTTTTCGATTTTGACCTTTAATGTCGCCTGGTTATTACTTTCATCAGTCTCGGAAATACTGTTGTCAAAATCCAGCACGACAGTGAACTCGTATTGGCCATCCGGCAAATGGAAACCGGGCGTACCTTCGCTCCATTTCTGACTTGGCTCAAGAGGTCCCGCTCTATTCCAGCCTCTGTGTACATTCCCCGCCTCATCCACGTTGTTATCTGGGACGCCACGATAAAACCTCAATTTAAGTCGTGGGATCGTGAGACTACTATTATTCTGTATTTCAACTACAAGACCATAAGACTCTCGACTTTCATCGAAGCGAATACCGAAGTTCGCTGGTTTGATATCGATGCCTGAACGTTTTTGGGTTATCGTTTCTTTCTGCGTCGTTTGTTTACTCAATGTGTCGGCTTCTACGTGTCTCGCTTTTGGGGGATTACCAGTGATGGGGTATGTCGCCGATTGATCGACAAGCCGGCCGTTTTCGAGTTTGACTTTCAAAACAGCCCGGTTATTGTTTTCGTCAATTTCGGCAATATCATTGTCAAAATCCAGCACGACAGTGAACTCATATTGGCCATCCGGCAGATGAAGATCTAATGTATTTTCGCCCCACCATTTCCCCGGCTGAATAGGTCCCGCTCCGTACCAGCCTTTTTGGACATTCCCCGTCTCATCCAGGTTATCCCTTGGATCGCCCCGATAAAACCTTAGCTTAAACGCTGGGATGACGATATTATACGTGTTGTGTATTGCAACCCTAAGCCTACAAGTTCCTCGACTCTTATCGTACCGAATTTCAAAATCTTCAGGTTTAATGTCAATTCTTGCAGATCCAGTTTCATGCTTTGGACGTTCTTCTTCAACTTTTGCACTGGGATATTCATAAGGCTTGATTTGTGCATAGTTTTCTCCCGAGTTTGCCTTAAAGAAGTTGACGACGTCATCCTGCATCTGGCTTCTTATTGTATGGCCAACTCCGTCATAGGTCACGAATTGCGCGGGGAGCTTCTGCTGGTTGTAAATCTCCTGAGTCAATTCCCAGCGGTCCGGCATCATCTTTTCAGCCAAGGCCTTTTTAATGATATCCGCTTCTCCTTCTCTCCAGGCATCACGCGACGGCAGAGTATCGTTTTTATCCGCGGACCCCATGTAGATATAATGAGCGACCCTCCTGAAAGCCTCTTCGTTAAACGGACCATCAGTGAATCTCTCAATACCGGCTATGCCAATCGGGAAGGGAAGCTCACATCCATTCCATTCTCTGACAGGCAGGGTTGGCAGTCCGTTTACTCCACCGGCGGCGACAGCTTTAACCATTTCGGGATGCAGAAAAGAATAGCGATTGACGAATTTCGCCGACGCAGAAAAACCATGCATGAACACTTTCTCGTTGATCTTGAATCCGTTGAATCGTAGAAGCTCCTGGGCGTATTTGATCATTGCCGTTAATTGCAGGTCGATACGCTTGAGCCTGCCTTCTTGTATTTCGAGGGTGTCGATATCGAGGGCGTGAGTATAAGCTTGCCAATTCGTTCTGGGCCGGGGAAACGTCGGAACCAACAAGGGAGTACCAAGCCGCCTGGCCATTTCGTTAGCGTAACTTCTTTCTGCAAGTTTGAGCGCCTTTACCCGGTGAAAATCGAGATCGTCTGAAGTGGTGCCGGAATTGTTTGTTTCAACGAACATGTAGACCGGTTTGTCTCTATCTATCCCGCCGGGGATAAACAGGTAAAACGGAAAGTTGAAACCTTTTGCCTCCCGGGCCTCAATCTGCAAAATATCATCTCCGGCCAGGTTCACCTTTTCTATAGCCCCGACCTTAGGCACGTTTTCGGATTCAGAAGCGAGCTTGGAGACATCTTGCGAGGCCTTGTTGTTTGTTTCATCCGATTCGTCAACTTGATTGTCGGGGTCAACGACGACTGAAATGATGTTTTCACCGGGTTCCAGCTTCAAACCAGGATTGTATTCTCTCCAGGTATCGCCCGGCATGATAGGTCCCGCGGCCTGAGCGGAAAGAAGCCGTCCGCCTTTGTCGGGATCGCCTGCACAAAAATTTACCCTAAACCGGGGAATCGGCACGGAGCCTCTATTGCGAAGTGGAATCGTAACTTGAAACAGTCGATCGGACAGTTTTATCACTTCTATGTCCTTGTCCTCTATCGCGATATCCACTTTTGCAGATTCTGATGTATGCTGTGGTTGAGTATCCGAATCAACAGCAGTGTTCTCGTTGGACTGCTTCTGTGCTCGTGCCATCGGCAAGAGTATCGCGCCAAAAATCAATACCGTCATTAGACCAAGGACACCGAGTCTCGCACTTTTGGCTATAGGCTGATCTACCATGTGTTTGATTCTCCCTTCTAATGCTTTTTTGGATTCTACGACGCCAATAAGGCGCAGACTCAGGTTTGTTTTAAGGAACGCCGTTTCGGCGACGTCGATCAGGGTATTGCTGTAATCCTGTGCCCCGTTTCCGAGGGTAACGAGGACCATCTCATCGACGGCTTGCTCGCGAATTCTTCGCACTATGACGTTTGCCAGCCAGACGAGCGGATTATAGAAATAGATAATTTGCAAGATCGTTTGGGCGGAATTAATCCACAAATCACCTCTTCTAATATGGCACAATTCGTGGATCAGAACGGCCCTGAGTTTATCCGTCGAGAGTTTCTCGATGAGTGTCGTCGGCATAAGGATAACTGGCTTGAAAAAGCCACAGACGGCGGGGCTGGAGACGTCGTTCGATAGACGCATTGCGACGGGGGGGCGAATGCCAACCTGCTCGCTACACTGGTTCAGCATCTCGATGAATCGATTCTTCATGGGCTTGCTTTGACCGATCAATCGTCGGACATGGACTATTCGCTGAAGCAGTAGAACTGAAAAGATCATGACACCCACAAGCCATAGGACAAGGACGATAGCCTGCCACTTAAGGGGATTTGAATGTGAAACGACGGGTGGAACTGAACGAGCCTGTTCGGGTATTGTCTGAATCGGTTCGGGTTGTGGGGCTTCAACGGGCGCTGAAAGGTTTTCAAGAACGAGCCATTGTGGAGGTTCATACTGAACCGGCGTCGTTTCTTGTTCCACAATGAGCGGTCCGGCTGAGGGAATCTCGCTGCGCCAATAGCCAATTCCCGTTGGTAAGCTCAACGAAGGCGGCAAGATGAGTTTCACAAAGACCAGCATCCATATCCAGTATCTCAGCATCGCCCTTACGCGCTTTCGTATTAGAAAATCAACAAACAGCAGCAAAACGACCAAAACGCCGGACTGGATGAACATACTCCCGGCGTAACCGCAGAATCTGGCGCCAAGAGTGTTCAAAGCCGTTAGAGAATCATTGATGAGAGGATTCATTTCTCGCCTTTTCCCTTTTTTCGCTTTCCGTCTTTTGCCTGTCGACCAGCAATCGTAGCTGGGACGCCTCTTCTTTTGAAATGCCTTCATGCTCGATCAGGAATTGCATCATTGGCGTCAACGCCCCGTCGAAAGCGCGTTTGAGCATTCTGCGAAACTCTCCCCGTCGAGCGTCCACCTCGCTAATGCGGGACTTGAAGAGCTGGAGGTTTCGGATTTTTTCGATCTTCAGAAACCCTTTTTCGACCATGCGGTCCATCGTGGTTTTGACGGTGCTGTAAGCCCGATTTCGGCTGCCCGCCAAGGTTTCCTGGACTGTGCCCGCCGCACAGGGCTGCTTTTCCCAGACGACCTTCATGATCTCCCATTCGGCTTCCGTCAGCTCAACGGCGGCCCTCACCTCTTGGTGTCCTTTGATGTTCTTCGATTTCGGCATATCTCGAACTCCTTGTTCTATACAATTAGATATTATTCTACATATGTCGAATATGTCAAGAGAAATTTGAGGTTTTTCAGAAAATTCTTTCCGGGATGGTGCCGTCAGTAATCTTTGTAGAGTCTTAGCCAGACGGGCCAGTCTTCAGGACGGGCGCCGCCGGCTTTGGTCCACGCGCCATTTGTATCGAAGGCCCGGTTCCATTTCAGCGTCCACAATTCCTTGAGTCCGACGTGCCTGACGGACCAGTCCATGAAGGCCAGATTGCAGAATCCATTATGCCGGTCGATGCAGAAATGGTTGATCTCCCCGGTCGTTCCCCGGTCGCCGATCCCGAAAGCGTCGGGCGTCAGAGATGGGCTGTCGGTGTGTTGCGGCCACGCATCGTACCATGTGGAATCACCGAAAATGGGGATTTGATTGGTGCTGACCACTTTGCCGGTGGGCGTTCGCGTTCCCGGCGCGACGCAGGTATTGTTCTGGACATTTTTCCAGAACCATTCGACCATACGGCCGCCACTGCGGTCCGCCGCGTTATTGTTGACCCAGGAATTGATACCGTAGCTGAACACGTAAGGGTCGAGCTCCGCGGCCTTAAACGTGCCCCAGTCGGCGCTGTTTTCCATGACTCGTGTGGCCGTCGGGCATAGAAGCATGTCGGGATCGCGGTTGTAGTAAGGCTCCATCGCCTGCATCCACAGTTTTTCCTCTCTTCGATTAAAGTAGCCGTTGTTGTCGTCGGTGTAGAACTTGAATGCTAACCCCCAGTGTCTCAATCTTGCCTGACACGCGATTGATTGGGCCTGCCTCCTCACGCGTGCCAGGGAGGGCATCAATATCGCCAACAATAAGGCGATGATAGCAATGACAACCAGAAGCTCGATCAACGTGAAGCCTTTTAGTCTTTTCATTTCCAAATCCCCTTGCCTCTTAGAGAAAGTCATTATAAGACAAACTGACCTTGCCCCAATGGGCTCCATACGCGACATTCCTATACACATCAAATGCTATGATACCAGAATTCCCCCTCAATTTCAACGATCAGGGCATTTAGAGTGCGTATTGTTTTGTCGGCTGTTGTTGACAATGCGAACACCGCCGTTAAACTCCTCGTAGTTTCAATCACGAATCATTGATGCTGAAAGGAGTCAGAGAATGAACGTGGATCAAATCGCGAAGTTACTGGGTGCAGACGGCGATCATTTGCTCGGCTTTCAAACGCCTAAGATCGAGAAGGACCAGCTTCATATTCCCGGGCCGGACTGGATTGAGCGAATCTTCGTGCCCTCGGACCGGCCGAACCCGGTGCTCAGAAATATGCAGCTTTTGTTCAACACGGGCCGGCTCGCGGGCACGGGCTATCTTTCGATTTTGCCGGTGGACCAGGGGATCGAGCACTCCGCCGGGGCGTCTTTCGCTCCGAATCCCATCTATTTCGATGGCGAGAATATCGTCAAGCTGGCCCTCGAAGCCGGCTGCAACGCCGTAGCCTCGACGTTGGGAGTGCTTGGGAGCGTCTCCAGGAAATATGCCCACAGGATCCCTTTTATCGTCAAGCTTAACCACAACGAGTTGCTGAGCTATCCCAATACGTACGATCAAATCCTGTTCGCCAACGTCGATCAGGCCTTTGATATGGGCGCCGTCGCGGTCGGAGCGACCATCTATTTCGGCTCGACCGAGAGCGACCGGCAAATCCAGGAAATCAGCGACGTCTTTCACCAGGCGCACGAGCTGGGGATGGTGACGATTCTCTGGTGCTATCTGCGCAATAAAGCCTTTAAGGTCGGCGGGGTGGACTACCACTTGAGCTCCGACCTGACGGGACAGGCCAACCATCTGGGCGCGACAATCCAGGCCGACATCATCAAGCAGAAGTTGCCCGAAAACGACGGCGGCTACAAGGCCCTGAACAAGGAGGCGAGCTTCGGCAAGTTCAGCGGGAAGATGTATACGGAGCTCAATTCCGAGCACCCCATCGATCTGACGCGATACCAGGTCATGAACAATTACATGGGCCGGATCGGATTGATCAATTCGGGGGGAGCGTCCGGCAAGGACGACCTCGCTCAGGCTGTCAAGACAGCAGTCATCAACAAGAGGGCGGGGGGCATGGGCCTGATAACCGGGAGGAAGGCATTTCAGAAGCCGATGAAAGATGGCATCGAACTCTTCCACGCGGTCCAGGACGTCTACTTGTGCAAAGGCATCGACATCGTATAAGGCCGGTTGCACCGACGGCGAAGTGATCACTGCGTAGCCGGCGCAGATCGCTCGATAAAGAGGACCATTTGCTCCTTCGTAGGGGTGAATGACCTATTCTGCTCCGTACACTTGAATTGACCTCGCTCAACGACGCGGTGTGCGTCGCAATCGTACCACTCGTAGAGATAGCTGGCCTGCGGAATCAATGCGGATACGTCGAATGGCTTGTGTTGTGGCTGGTAAACGACGTATTGCTCGCCCGGGCACGCTAAACAGAATCCGGTCGTCGCCACGTCGCCGTGAGGCCGAGCCTGGCTCAAATCCAATCTCCTGGCATAGGTGCTTGCCTGACTTACGTTGCATCGAACACACTCCCACGCGGGACCTTCGGCGTCGGGCTTCTCGAACGGTTTGTCGTAGAGGCTGAAATGGTAGCCTCTCGTGAAAGCGCTCCAGACATACCCCACGTCGGTGCTGCCCGGTGAGACGTGGTCCATGTCCACGATGGCGGGTTTGCCCGCATCGTTGGCCGGTGGATTCTTTCGGGCGTAGGCATTCGAGTCCCAACCGCCGGCGACGGCGAAGCAGTCAGCCGGGCTCTGCACGACGCGCTTCGGCTCCATCAGCTTCCAGCCGCCGGAGCGGGTCCTTCCTCCCGGCGACATCAGGATAAGATGCCGCTTGGCCCGGCTTCGCTCGTAATTCCTGATGAACTCGATCATGTCGTATTGCCATTGCGGAGCGTATAGCTCGTTGGCTATTTCGTACAGCACGTTGTCGAGATCGCCGACCGTTTCGACGACCTTCTTGACGTACTGTTTCTGCAGGGCGAGGACACGCGGATCCTGCGTATAGAAGAATTCGATCCCTTTGCCGTCTTTGTTATCGTCGGTGTCAATGCCGTTGACGTTGTTGGCGCCGTTGAAGACGTTTCCGTCCCACAGCGTTTGCTTGGGATTCCCACAGGCCTCACCCTCCAGAAAGCCGTACACCTCGAAGAGCATGATGGATACGTAGACCCCGCGCTGCTGGAGGTCTTCGCATCGACTTCGCAGCCGGCGGAAGAACGACTCGTCGAATTGGTGCAGGTCGAATTTGTCGCGGCCGTCTTTGGCCTTGCCGTGCCCGTGTATCCGCTTGTAGGGCATGGGCCGGGCGACCGCCTGGTTGAGCGGTGCCATTGAGCCACTGCCGATGCTCCATATTACCCAGTTGCGGATGTAGTTGAAACCGTGGGCTGTGACAAAATCCAGGTATTGGCCCCAATCGAGAGTCCTCTCATGGTTGCGGGTGAAGGCTTTGTTGAACGAGTTGTCCTGCAGATCCACGAAGCTCTGATGGCCGGCCAGGTAGACCGCCTTACCCGACCCATCCATGAAATACAGTGGATTCTGAGGACACACTCGCAGCGGCTGCCCCATCAGCGAGCCAGCCAGAAGACTATTGAAGACTACCATGAAAATGAACGTACGGAACGCCTTGTTCATTCTATGTCCTTCCAGAGAAAATAATCGAACTCATTCGGGAAGTTGACTTTAGGTCTCGCCCATTGTTCTGCGGACCAAAAGCTCCATCATGCGGTGAAGCTGGACGTCTTGAGAAAGATGTGGATCTTCATGCACAGCCTTGAGAAGCTGACCGACAATGCCGGCCATCGCTGCTCTCTGGCGTTCGGTCAGGGCAACACGACTGGCTACCTTATGCAACAGAACGAGCGAGTCCTTGTAGCGGCCCTCGTTAAGCGCGGCATTGGCGTCCTTGTAGCGGCCCTCGTTAAGCGCGGCATTGGCTTCGACAATGTCCTGTTGAGCCGGTGAGCCTTCGAAACTGGCGGCCAACTCATCTGTCGCATCCGTCTGCGGATCCTCACCGCAACCGAAACACATTAAGGCCAGCCCCAGGCAGATGAGCGGCACACAACCCCCGAGCAGGCCGTGTAACATTGAGCACTTCGATGGAATCATCATAGGGTCCACAGATTAGAAGGCTGCATCCAGAGTCATCGTCGTGTTTTCCCGGGTCGGTTCGTAAGGGACACTTTTTCCCGTTGTCGCATTGATCAATCCGTAGTCCCCGCTCTCGCGATCCCAGTATTTTCTGTAGTCGGCGTGGCCGTCACAAAAGATGAAGTTGCCGCCTTTGTTGTGGACGTTGGCGGTTTGCTCACGGCGCTCCTTGGTGAACCAGGATGAGTGGTCGCTCTGACTGGCGAACATGTGCCATTCCTGATACGGTGTGTATGCCCGCCCGGAGAGAGTTGCTTCGTTACGGATGATCGGTTCAGGCTGAACCCAGAGATGGTTGGACAGCGACCACCCCTCTTGCATCGCGATGATTCTGCCCGGGCTGGGGATCGCCGCGACCTGTCGTCCCATCACCACGGCGTTGACCAGGTACCCGGTCCGGCTGACGCGGGAGGGGGCGTAGGCGGGATTCGGATTCGGTTTGAGCGCGGGACAGGCATATACCGGTGTGGCCCGGTTCGGCTCCTCGGCGCCTGCGAATGGGCGCAACAATTTCAGTACGTTGTCCGGCGCGGCGGGGCTGGCGTAGTCGAAGACCGCCTGGGTCTTCGGTGGTGTTTTTTCATACTCATTCTGATACATCACCAACGCCATGCCCACCTGACGCATGTTGCTCATACAGGAGGCTCTGCGGCCCTGATCTCTGGCGATGTTGAGGGCGGGCAGGATGATACCCATCAGCAGCGCGATGATAGAGATGACAACCAGCAACTCGATGAGTGTGAAGGCATGTTTGCGTTTCATTTTGTTGCCTCCTGAAAAAGCATCTTATGCCGCGTTTATCTGTTGCATCTACTGCTTTAGTGTGGAGGTTCGACTTTATACAGAATACCCGGACTCCATTGTTGATTTCAACCTAATTCTTTGTGTGAGTCGTTTCTGAGTCTCGTTCGCCGAATGTAGAGGGGCGACAGATGAGTGGAACGTACTTGACAGGATGATAGGGTTATCGTTAGATTCACAGATGTATATCGCGCAGACAAGAAAGGAGTTATCTTATGGAACCTGTCAAGACGGATCAAATACTGTGTTGTGACAAGTGCGGCGTCG
>JARRQQ010000032.1:0-19858 GCA_037381725.1 Sedimentisphaerales bacterium | reverse complement strand
GTCAACCATCCGAAAGGCGTGCTGATTCGCTGGGACGAGGCAAGTGATATGGTCTTTGCGAATAACGCCGTCTATTGTCCCGGCACGACGGCCATCGATGCTTCGGGGATCGACAAGTGTACCACCACCGCGAACTATGTTGAAGGCCACCTGATCGGCGCGACGATTGACGGCTCGCGCCTCTTTGACGGCGGGACTCTTTCAGCAACTTTTACCAAACCCGCCAACAACGACTACTGGCCCCGACCCGACTCCGTGCTCGTTGGTCACGCCGACCCGCATTATGTTCCCGATCTGGATTTCAACCGCACGCCAAGAAAGCCGCCTTTTGCGGTCGGAGCCTACGAATCTGAGGGATCCCCAAACAACCCCGGCCGCCCGCTACGAGCCGGCTTCAAATAGGGTGCGATGAGTCGCACCAAATCACTATTTGGTCGCGTACCAGTGCTTCTTTCCCTGGAGGAACGCGGCTGGACCTTGGCTTTTGAGTTTTCGCAGGTTTTTCAGGTGGGCGACGCCGTGGTTGGTTTCGAGGAACTTGAGTTTTTCACAGGTCGAAAAATCGTCGCATTGCCAGCAGCCGTCGAGCTTCTTTTCTCTCGCACAGTTTCTGACTCCGCAGTCGGGCGGGCCGCCGTTGCCCCGACAGGCCTTCGTGCAGCGCAGCTTCATCATCGTGCCCAGCAGGCTGTAGCACTTGTCGTAGTTCTCGAATTCTTTGAAGTAGGGGACCTTTGCCATCATCTCCGCCATTTTGTCGAAGCGGTGTCGCCTGAGCTCTTTTCTCAGGTCTCTGGCCAGATTTGCCACCGTCTGCGTCTGACCGACGCAATCCCCGCAATACAGCCCGCAATAGCCGATTAGATCGTGTTTCTTCGCCATTCCAATACTCCTTCGCATTATGGGTGTTCATTCATTATGCAGGTCACTCTATCAGGATCATAAAGGAAAGCAAGTTTGGAAGAATCGATACGAATGAAAAAGCCCCATGATCATGCAGGGGGCTTTTTATATCTGGCAATATCAAATCCGTCGGTGAGGAACTCTTGTTAATTTGGATGAACTGCTGCTTTCTTTTTTCTTTGCCGTTTCCAGAAGGCAAGCCCCGCCGGGATGATGCCCAATCCAGCGAGACCCGCTTTTGCCTCAGTTGGGATAAATGGAAGTATGTCACCGACCGTCAATTCCGTATAGCCTTCGGGGACATCAGTATTAAAGATCTCCTTATCAAGCTCGACGTTATACTCCCCGAAAGTATTGACTTCATGCAGGTTCAGGTCGTGGAACATAGACATAAAGCACTTGCCAATGGCCAGGTCGCCTTCCACTCGAACCGGCAGTTGCTCTTTAATCCCGATCCAGACTTTACCTTTGAAACTCTGAATATTAAAAACGGCTTTGGGCAAAAGCTTTTTGAAAGGCTCCGTGTCCTGAAATTCGAAAGCCTCAGCCTCGATACCATCGACCTTGTCTCGTCCCAGCTTTTTGTAGTCGCCCGCAAGAAGCAGATCAAGAACACCATTGGGAGTTGCAAAGTC
The DNA here is from genome assembly GCA_037381725.1 of Sedimentisphaerales bacterium. Taxonomy (GTDB): domain Bacteria; phylum Planctomycetota; class Phycisphaerae; order Sedimentisphaerales; family Anaerobacaceae; genus JAFGTG01. The sequence continues at coordinate 18,320 of JARRQQ010000032.1, read as the reverse complement.
CTTTATGACCTTCGCAATGGCTTCCATGGAAGCGAATTTCAAGTACTTTTTATACTTCGGAAACAAAATGAGAGTCTGCTCCTCCGGGATATTGAAAGCGATTCGATAGACCAGTTGACCCTCCACGTATCCCTCTTCAACCAGGCCATACCGGGTCGAATGATATTTTACGAGATCGAATTTGCATTTCATCCCGTCGAATTCGAAAATGTGGCTGGGCTCGCCCGGATATGTAAACGTTTTCGTTCCTCGTATCATCATTGTCTCAATACCGGCGACTTTCTTCTGGACATCGGCGAGGACAACGCCGCTGTTTCCCGGCGCTCCGAAGGGGCCGAATAGAACCAATGCCAAAGCCAGTACAATAACCGCTGCGGCTGAATATCTTGTCACTTTGCTTTCCATGATAATTCTCCAAATCTCATAAGTTTTCATTTTCGTATTCCGGCCAGGATGCTCGTAGCCGGACCGGAGCAACTGAGCTTCGTCCGGGTGACTTTCGGCCCATTTCTCAAAATCGAACGTCTCCGACTCGCGGCGTATATGCCCCGCCAGCAGGGGGTCCAACCATCGATTGTCGTTGTCATGTTTCATGGGACTTGTCACCTCTGGAAACCTGCTCTTTTCAAATACACGGCTACTTTCTTCTTCGCCCTTCGGATCCTGCCGTCAATCACCTGTTCCGTCGCGCCGAGGACCTTCGCCATCTGCTGGTAAGTCATCTCGTTGTAGAACCGCAGGAAGAGGACTTCTCGCAGATGTTGCGGCAACTGCTCTAAGGCTTCCACCAGGATTGCTTTCTGATCGGCCTCGTCACAGTCACGTTCGCGGTCTTCGCAAGTCCGGACGGGTTTCCGTTGCCTCTGCCGTTCCCGCAGCAGGTCTTTGGCTACGTTCCGGCAGATCGCAGCGACCCACGGCCCGAACCGCTCCGGCTGTTTTAACCTCGGAAGCTGGCGACATGCTGCCGCAAACGCCTCCTGGACGGCATCCTCAGCCAGATGGTGATCCAGCAAAATGGAAGCCGCCACCGCCATCAGCGAAGGATGGTATCGCCGGCACAACTCGCCGAAGCTCTCCGGGTCCGCCTGCAACGCCCGCCGAACAAGTGTCTGATCCTCAGGGTCCGCCATTTGTCAAATATCGTCTCACAGAGCCACTCTGTATTTCTATAAGTAAGTCTCAATTAGACGCTAAAATCGGCGCGGATTCTCGGGGACTGTCTGCTTTCTGTCGTTGGGAAAGCTGACTGTCCCTTTTGTCGCAGGAGAGGGACAGGCACCTTTTGATGGGACGACGCCATCAAAAGGAGCCAGTCCCAAATCCGGCTATTGCGGCGCTCCGTTGGAGATGCCGACGTCGTCCAGCATGATCGTACCCCAGGAGGAGCGATCAAACACAAAACGGATGCGGGCAAGCTCAGACGGCTCGAACGACGGGATGCTCTCGACGAATTGTTGGATCGGGATTTCGTAGGTCTGGAGAAGCCGTTCCGAGAACTCGTCGAATTCCTTCTTCTCCAGCCACTTCCATTTGCATAGTCTGACCGGTAGGGCGGGGTGGACAGGCCCCACGGAACTGAGCGGCAATCTCGCCCGATTTCCGTCGCGGTCCCGAAGCTCGATCGTCAGGTCAAGCGGCTCGGTCTCGTCCGGGTCCTCTGCTCCGACGGAGAAAACGAGTTTCGCATCCTTACTGACGTCCAGTTCCTCCGTCGCGTCCCGGCTCAGCGTAATCGTATACGATCCGATATCAATCGTGTTAGGATCGCCGTCGTCATCGTACTCGTCATCCCAGCCTAACACGACCGTGCAGTTCTCCTGGGTCGCGCCATCGTTGGTACGATAGGGCACGTCGGCTTCCTTCCAGGTGGCCAGGTTCTCGCCCAACAATTCCCCGCCGTAGATGGTGGCCGTCGTGACGTCGTAGTCTTCCTCGAAATCAGCGATTACTCTGAAGGTCGAGTCCTCGTACCGATCCACGTAGATGTCTTCAGGTAGCCACGGACCGGCCCGCCGTGCGTCCTGGAAGATGGGCGCGTACTCGTCTCTGCCATTCAAGGTGGCTTCGAGAAACGCGGATACGAGGACCTTGGCCACCTGACGCTGCTGGTCGGGATCCATGATAGGTTTTTCGTTGATGAACCAGCCGTCCAGACCGGTGGTGTCCACCCGGCCCCAGGCCGCGTTGAACCGGCTGTGATTCGCTCGGTAAACGTAGATCGCGCATTTGAACCAGAAGTTGTCGTCGGTGAAACGCACACGGTTGTATTGGCGCAGCCCCAGGAAGGTTGTTACATCAGCGTCGTGTCCACCTTGTATGACGAGATAGTTCACGTTTTCCAATGACGTGTGGTGGCCCGCCGGCATATACTGCCCGTCGCAGGGGGCGATGGCAATGATCGACCGGATGGCGAAGTCGTAGCCGAGCGGCATGTACGCATCGTCGGGGTAGCGGGACAGCCGATTGAGTGAGGCGGCGTGGGCGACCGCTTCCCCGCCCCGCGAATGTCCGATTAGCGCAATGCGATTCATGTCCACCTTGCCCTCGAACGGATGTCCTTGTGTCTGGTTCCATTCGTCCCACACTCTAAGATGTTCGAGCAGGATGAACGCGCGGGCGTCGTTCTCGTCGGAGAATTGTTGATTGAGAAAGTTCTGGTCCACGGAGACGGCGATGAAACCGCGGCTGGCCAGCAGCGTACCCAGATAGGCGTAACCGGGATCGGAGAATTTCTTCATCGCGTGGTTGCCGTGAACGATCAGAACGAGCGGGAACGGCCCGGGGCCTTCGGGAAACCAGACCCGTCCGTTGATCGGCAGCCGGTCCAGATCGAAGCCCCAGTAGCGCGGGACGCTGTCGAAGACGTCCATGAACGCGCTGGCGTCCACCGGCTCCGTTCTGAAATCGACGGTCCGGCCGTATTCCGTGCGGCGCTTGTCGGCGCCGCTTCCGTAGAAATACGTGCGATATTTGTACGGTCCATCGAACGCCGGATTCGGCGCTTCGATCCGATCGACCGGGTAATTTCGCAGATACGACGGATCAGCCAGATAAGACACCGTACCACACCCGCCGGCTAATATCGGCAGGGCAACAATTGTCAGCAAAAGAAGCAATCTACAGGCGGGCGTCCACAAATTTTCGATCTTCGATTTCCGGCTGTCTATTTCAATCGGCAATCGCCAATCGGCAACCGTAAATGCCCCCTCGACGCTTTCCCCGCCGTTGTTTGAGATCATCAGTTTTCACCTTTATGCCAACAAACTAATGTTCATCAACACTCACCGAAGCGCGTCAGCATAGCGATGCCGAGCTTGCGTGTCAATCCGGTTTGTCGCCGGTAAAACACGGAATGGCACCAATCTTTTCTTGCTTTCTATCGCTTCCGTGGAATACAATTTCCAGCCTGATGGGTTCGGTTGCTCTCAGTTTGTTTTGGGGCGGGAAGAACTCTGTAGAGACACTTGACGTGGAATTGAAACACGAACACAGGGATGAACCATGAAACCGGCTTCCAAAACAGGCCCGCGGGTCGAGAAACTGATCGGATTGCTCCAGGGCAAGGGGAACATGCTCATTGTGATGCAGGATAATCCCGATCCGGACTCCATCGCGGCGGCGGTCGCGCTTCGCAGGCTCGCCAACAGCACGGCCGGCGTTCAGTGTTCCATCGCCCACAGCGGGACGGTCGGGCGGGGCGAGAACAGGGCACTGGTCAACTACCTGAGCCTCAACCTGCACCAAATCAAAGATATTGAGTTTCAGAAGTTTGAGCTGATCGCGATGGTCGATACGCAGCCGGGCACGGGCAATAATTCCCTTCCCGAAACGCAGACACCCGACATCGTTATCGACCACCACCCCTGTCGTCGCCTGACCCGGCGCTCTCCGCTGATTGATATCCGCAGCGGGTGCGGTTCGACCTCCACCATACTTGCCGAGTATCTCCAGGAAGCGGAGATCACGCCCGACACCCCTTTGGCGACGGCTTTGCTTTACGGGATTCGCTCCGATACCCAGGACCTCGGCCGGGAAGCGACCCAGGCGGACATCGAGGCCATCGGGTGGCTCTACCCGCTGGCCAACAAACGAATGCTCAGCGGGATACAGCGCGGCCGGGTGCCGAGGGAGTATTTTCAGATGCTGGCCGAGGCGCTGGAGAACGCCCGAGTCTATGGAAACGCCATCGTGACGTCCCTGGGCCGGATCGACAATCCGGATATGATCGGCGAGGTGGCGGACCTGCTGTTGCGCGAGGACCAGACGACGTGGACCATGTGCACAGGCATGTTCAACAGCAAAGTGCTGCTCTCGCTTCGGACGACTGACGAAGCTAACAAGGCGGAGGTCATCGTCAAACGCCTCGTATCCAGAACAGGAAGCGGCGGAGGCCACCAGACTTACGCCGGCGGACAAATCCCCCTGGAGGAGGGTAGCCAGGCCGAATTCGACCGAATAGAGAAGGTGATTCGAAGGAAGTTCGTTCGCTTGATCGGGACCGACGACCACCATGCCGTCAAACTGATTGCTGACAAACGAGCTTCGCAAGATTGAAGGTGAGGCAAATGATACGCATGGTTCTTATCCGACACGGCCAGAGCACGTGGAACAAGGAAAACCGTTTCACAGGGTGGACCGACGTGGACTTGACGGAGCAGGGGGTCCGCGAGGCTCACGAAGCCGGAACGCTCCTCAAACAGGAAGGTTACACTTTTGATCTGGCCTTTACGTCCGTATTGAAACGGGCGATCAGGACGCTCTGGATCGTCCTCGATCAGATGGATTTGATGTGGATTCCCATCGTGAATTCCTGGCGGCTGAATGAGCGTCACTACGGGGCGCTGCAGGGTTTGAACAAGGCGGAGATGGCGCAGAAGTACGGAGAAGAGCAGGTTCATATCTGGAGGCGGAGCTACGACACTCAGCCGCCCGCCCTGGAGACGACGGACGTGCGCTATCCCGGCAAAGACCCCAGGTACAAAGACCTGGATCCCAAGGATGTCCCCGTGACCGAATGTCTTAAGGACACTGTCGCCCGATTCTTGCCTTACTGGCACGAGTCCATAGTGCCCGAGCTGAGCCGGGGCAGGAAGGTCGTAATTTCCGCTCACGGCAACAGCCTCAGGGCCTTAGTCAAGTACCTGGACAACATCAGCGATGAGGAAATCCCGCACCTCAACATCCCGACGGGCGTGCCCCTCGTCTATGAGCTTGGCGATGATTTAAAGCCGCAGAAGCACTACTACCTGGGCGACACCGACAAAATCACCCAGGCCATCCAAGCCGTCGCCGCGCAGGGCAAGATCAAAAGCGAGTGAAAAGCATCAGGGGGCCACTTTTTTGAACGTGATCGAGATGATGCGCGGTCCTCGAAACCGCTGGGAAATGGGGACCAATTACGGTTCGTTTGTGACACTATTGGTGCATTTGTGTTCTATCACGTAGAATTAGGTAAGAAGACCGTGGTAGGGTCAGATATCCGGCGGACAACTGTGCGACTAAAAAGGACTGGCGGCAATGCGAAAAATCCTGATTTTAGCACTCAAAGATCTCAAACTCGCGATGCGAGACCGCCTGGCCGCCTTCTTCTACTTCGTATTTCCCGTGCTATATGCGATTCTCATCGGCTACATGATGAGCGGTATCGCGGGTCTGGGCGTCGGGATGTATCGCGGGACGGTATCGCTTGCCGTCGTGGATCAGGACCGAACCGAGGCATCCGCCAGATTCTTGGAATACTTGAAGGGTGCCAAAGAGTTGAAAGTTCACCAAACCGACTTCGAGGAGGCCAAGGACATGGTGCGCCTGCGACGATGCACGGCGTATCTAATTTTGCAGAAAGGCTTCGAATCCACCGATTGGCTCATGTCTCCGGGGCGGCAGCCTAAGATGCGGCTCGTGACCGACGAGACGCGATTGGCTGAGGGGCAAATCGTACGCGGCATGGTCTATATGCAGTTGATGGATTTCGTTCGTTCACAATTTCTCGCCGGCCTGGCCAGCAACCCGGAGCAAAGCGAAAAACTGCGTACAATATTTCGCGGCTATCTGGAACTCGATACACAGTTGGACCCGCGATTGAGGAAACAGCTTACCGGCTTGCTCCGCAGTTGGGAGTCCGCCGAAAAAAGACTCACGACTTCCAATGATCGACCGCCGTCCGATCCGAGCATGGCGTCGGAGAGCGGCCGGTTTAAGGAGCCGACGCTCGACGCGCCAACGCGCTTTCGGCGCTATTGGGACGACCGGCTCGCACCCGCTGCCAGGATCGAGGTGCCCAATACTCCTGGGCAAGGGATTCGCCTGCATGATGAATGGCCTCGGCGCCAGCCTGGGCCTGCTGATGGTGGGGATTTTGTTTTTCGAGATTCGCCCGGACTCTTATATTTTGCTGGCTATTGGGCTGCTCACCACGGCTTTGTGTTTTTCCGGAATGATGATGTTGTTAGCGAGCTTGGGCAAGACACCGGCCGCCGAGGAAGGTATTGCATTGTCGGTGCTGTTGATCATGGCGATGTTGGGCGGTGCCATGGTCCCGGAAGTGGTCATGCCGCCTTTCGCAAAAAGCATCAGCAATTATATGCCCGTCAAATGGGCGATCATGGCAATGGAAGGGCCGATCCGGCGAGATTTCTCTTTTGGCGAGATGGTCCCGTTCTACCTGAAACTGACGATTTTCGGCATGGCCTGCTACATTTCCGGCGTGTGTGTCTTTCGCCGAACGGAAAACTAACGATTAGCTGAGCGGATCCGTGCACCATCGCAAGGCTGTAACACTTTTGGCACTTCTGCGTTCTATACGGTAGGATTGACAGAGAAAACCGTCACGGGAGCCTTTTATGCCGGACAGCCTCAATATGACCGCCGAGAATGATGAGCAGCTTATCGCGTCGACGCTGCGGGGCAACGTCGCATCGTTCGGCGATATCGTGGAACGATATTGGAATATGGTGGTCGCATTGGCGTTGGCAAAAACCGCTGATCCCATCGAAGCCGAAGACGTCGCGCAGGAGAGCTTCCTGAAGGCGTATTCCCAGTTGCACACGCTTCGCAAGCCCTCGCGCTTTGCGGGCTGGCTGAGCAAGATCACCCTCCAGCAGTGCGCCAACAGCGTCCGAAGAAGCGTTCGGTGCCAGACCGCTTTTGGTTGCAAGGCTGCGCCCGTCGAGGATTTAGACCCTCAATCGGCACAGACGAATCCGCCCGGCCTGACGGAGAGTCAGATTCACTTCGTCAGGAGCGTGGTCGGCCGGATGCCGGAGAAGTTCCAGCGGCTCATCATCATGAGATTCGTGACCGGGCTTTCGGCGGTACAGATTGCGGAGCAATTAGGCAAACGCCCCGGCACGGTCCGGGTCTGGCTGCACCGGGCCTACAAGATACTTAGACAGGACCTTGCTCCACTTTTAGAGGAGGTCGAATTATGAGTTGTGGAGAATACAAAGACCTTATCGAAAAATACCTCGATGGAGCAATTGCCGAGGATGAGCTCAGCAAGCTCCAGGCACATATAGAAGCGTGCCCATTGTGCCGCGCCGATTTCGAGCGCGGTACATTCGTGGAGAATGCCGTCAAGCAGGCTTTCTCATCGCATACCTCGGTGGAACAAGCCGGCGCCTCCCTGGTGGCCAGACTCTCTGAACAGCCGAATCGAAAGTTGTGCGTTCACCGACCTGTCATATTATCAGGTGGTAGGCGGATTGCTGTGGCCGCGGGTATTGTGTTGGCTTTCGGTCTAGTGTTGGGTTTCGCTCTGGGCAGGGCGGGTGAACCGACTGAAGCGCCACTGAAAGCTGAAGTGCCTATTCGCGTCGCCCATATCGAAGGAATCGTATTAGTCAAACACGAAGGTTCCAATTTGTGGCAAGTCCCGGACACCAGTTCCAAGGTGCATCTGGGTGACACGTTTCACTCGGCGGCCAAATCGGTCTGTCGGCTGAAATTCGAAGACAAGTCTTCGCTTGAGTTAGATCAGAACAGCATGCTGGTATTGCAGTCGTATGACGGCGGAACGCAATTCTATCTTGAGCACGGCAAGCTGGACGCCGCTCTGGAGAGTCCGCATCCGCCGTTTTTCATCAGCACTCCAGACGGCCGGGTGGAAGCGCTGGGAACGGAATTCACTGTTACTGTTGTTGACGAATAACGCACACAATCGCAAACGATTGCCCTGCTGAAAAAGCAGAAAGGAGACACACAATGAAACCAAGAACAATCACCCTCTGCGCCCTTGTTCTTCTGATGACTTCGGCCCCTCTGTTTGCACAAAAGACGGAAGTCAGCGTTCGAAGAGGAAAAGTCGTTGCCGAGACGCAAACGGCAAGCGTCAATATCAACGCCGGACAAAAGGCGGTTCTCAAGAAAGATGCCAACCCCTTGGTTACCGTGGATAGTCCGCTCGTACAGGATGCCCTCGAACTCCACAAACTGATCGAAAAGGAAAAAGAGCAAAGCGATCTGAGAGTCGACTCAAGCTTTATCCTCGTTGGAAGTGCCGACAAGGATGAAGTCCGGGGAGCTCTCTATTTTGAGTTCCCGAACCACGGACCTACGGCAACAAATGTCCTGACACTTGGCTACGTGTCAATTATAGAGAATTTTCGAGTCTATGACTTAGCTGGCAACCTTTGCAAGGTGGACGTGGAATATCTGGATGATACCACGGCCTCTTATAGCATTCATCTCTCGAAAGAAGTCCAGCCGGGAGGGCATTTTAAGGTCATCGGTGTGGCGAATCTCGAAGACATACCGCTTATCCCCGGAGGCGCTCCGGCCTATTGGAAAGAAGGACCCCTGTGGTATTTCAGGACCGGCCTTACCATGCCCTATTGCCTGAACTACTATCGGTTCATCCTACCTAAAACGACGATACTTCTTGATACGAATCGCGAGGCCATGGCGACGGACACAGTTGATGGCAGAGTGGCCGTGACGATGAAAGACTACACGGGTCGATATTCCGACGGACGGTGTATGATCTCTTTTCTGTATCCCGAAAGGGACGGTACGACACTCGCCGATATCCCCGACAAATACCTGGGTTTGCGAAGCCTCTGGGATAAACGAAATACTGAGACCTTCAAACGAGAAATGGACAGAATACGGGCCGGTGCGAGCTACACGGATCAGAGCACGCCGCTGGCCGCTTTGCTGACGTGTCTTAGTAGTATCATACACAAAGACATTGACCTCTATTCGACCGTGAAATATGCGGAACAGCCGCCCCAGAATATCCGAGGATACGTGGAGCAGGCGCGGTATTGGGCGGGCGTGCTCGATCTTCTGAGCACGCCGGAATGGCCGGACAATCCTGGCAATGGCTATGTCCATCCGACCTACCTGTGTCGAAAAGGATCGATGATTTGTGAATTCATCCAGCCGATGGTCTACGAGAATGGCAAATGGTACGTCCATGACACGAAGTCAAGACAACCGAAGCAGTCCAGTGACACCACTCCGCAGGACGTTGCCGCCGCCAGGACCCAAGGCTATCTGTGTGACTGGGAAGTGGCCGGTCCGTACGTGCAAAAAGGCAAGAAGGGCACGGAGCTTTTTGACATTCCATTCGGCCCGGAACTGCCGGACGTGAATGTTCCCTGGCAGCCCATATTGGTCGAACGTCATGGGGAGCATCCCGCCTATGTCAATCTGGATGAGGCTCTGTACGGCTTCGACCAGGCGGTGGCCTATCTGCGTACGGAGATCGCCTCGGACAGGCAGAAGCCGGCCCGTCTTGACATTTATACCGACGACGGCGTCAAAGCCTGGCTCAACGGAAAGCTGATCCATGCGGTGAACGTCAGCCGCGGTATTCTTGATGAGCCGGATAAGGTGGACGTCACGCTCAACGAAGGCGCCAATGATCTCATGCTCAAAGTCACGGACGATGTCTGGGCCTGGGGCGCCATCGTCCGGGTGCAGCCCGCCATTGCCGTGCAACCCGTATCGGGGAAGTGATAGATAACGGATTGCCTGCGGTATAAACGGAAGCTCCGACCATTATTCTGTAGCCGCAAGGGAGACTGAAACGATGAGAAAAAGACACTACATTGGGCGGACTCGACATGTGTCCCGGGTGCTTGTGTTGCCTACTGCCTTATTGGTTGTGTTGGGATTGGTCGGTTGTTCGTGTGCCCCAAGGCTGACGGCGGAGGACAGGCGAAGCGACATTGAGTTCCTGGCCCGGTGGGCTAAGGACTATAGTCCTTTCGTGGAAATGAATGAGAAGTGTAAAGGTCTTCCCAGTTACGAGGCGCTGGCGCCGCGTTACATGCAGCTTGCGGAGGAGGCTGAAAGCAACGCGGCGTTTTACCAGGTGGCGTATAGTTACTTCAGTTTGATCGGTGTTTCGGGCCACGGCCATCTTCTTTCGGAGGAATCGCTTCAGGCCTATCTGCTGGAATCGCTGCGGCAGCGCGGACAGTTACCCTGGTATCAACTCCACGCGGCCTCATACTGGCCAAAACTACAGGACAAGGTGTGCTTTGTTCATCCGCCCTTCCGGGTTGTGCGCGACGGTCAGGAGTATCGAACCGGCGAGGACTGGCGTCACAAAGAGCAATTGATTCCCAAGGGATCGAAAATCGTGCGCGTGAACGGGATGGAGTGCTCTTCATACATCGAGCGGCTTCGGCGGGACACATGGGTGCGTTACATCCCGCGTGACACGGATTGGATCGCGGACTCGCTACTGGCTGTCCATGAAGGCACAGGTTTTCGTGGGTGGCAGGTTGCCTTTCTTCTATCTGATCAGACAACGTGCGATGCTTTTGTTCCGTGGCGCAAGGGCTTTGCCGATCCGGCCGAGTTCTCCGACTACGGGTCGAAGGGCGGCAATTGCATCTGCCTGGAACTTGCCCCGGAGGTGGGATATATCCGAGTCAAGTGCATGGGCGGCGTGTTCGTTGAAGGGGACGGCAAGAAAATCAGGAAGTTTCTGGAGGATTCGGGGGGCAAGTACCGCAAACTCATTATCGACGTAAGGCATAACGGTGGCGGACTACATTACTACAGCTTCGATAATTTGATCGCCCCATTTCTGGATGAGAGCGTAACGTATTCGGAGGTGGGCGGGATCAGGAAGCCATTTTTGGCGGACCATGAGCCGCCTCTTCTAGAACTTCTGCGTCGTGGGGTCTCGATCTTTGCCCATGAGACGTTGGTTGAGGAGATCGAGCCCCCCGAAGGATTCGATGAGACCCAGTGGGTATTTTACAAAATTACGCGCAGAGTGGATCCCCGCCAGCGGTATGACTTTCGCGGGCAGATGTACATCCTCCTCGACAGAGGGACCGGGTCGGCGGCGGACGAATACGTGAATGCAGCGCAGCGGATCGGACTGGCGACGCTGGCCGGCCAGAGCACCCCTGGGAGCTGTGGCCCGTATTTCAATCCGGTGATGGTTCGGCTTCCGGCCAGCGGCATGATTTTCGTGCTGGAGGCGGATCTCATGCTCAACCAGGATGGCAGCGTCAATGAGATCGTGGGTACGAGACCTGACATGGAGCTTGCTCCCTCCCCGTTGCCTGAGAAAGTCACAAAAGAAGAATTGCTGCATGACGAATGGGTCCGGAAGATCATCGCCGAACCGTAGGACGGCAATAGTACCCATTGTCCAGGCTCAGAATGACAGACCTGATGTGGCGGAGTCTGTGGCTAAAGTCTGGTCCTTTGGAGCACGTCGTCGAATGCGACGATCAGGCCGACCCGGCCGTGTACCCCAACCTTGCCACATATGTGGCCTATATGAACGCGCACCGTGTTGTAAGCGATGTGCAGTTCTGTGGCGATCTGCTCGTTGTCGTGCCCCAGGCACACGAGCCTGGCCACCTCGACCTGCCTCGGCGTCAGGTGCCAGCATCGCTGCAAATAGTCCCACTGTCTCGCGTTGAAGCGCATCGCGTGCACCTCCTTTCAAGGCCCTTCGCCAAAACTCCAGTCTCGCGCATTCGCGGTTCTAAGCGAAGCGAAAGACCTGACAAATCTGTCCGGAGAGCGTCGGCATAGTCGTTTCGACTAATCGAAAAGACTATGAGCATCTAATGAGCTGACGGGTCTGTGTCAAGCTCTTTCTTCGAGGGGGGACACCTTCAGGCGGCGCCGTATTTGCTTTGGGGCAGACGGGGCCTCGTGGGAATACGGTCCGTCGGTAGTGGGGCGCGATGTTAAGCCTTAACGGGGTGATGCCGCACGTGAACGTCCCAGCGTCTTACGATGGATGGCAATGAGAACAGGTCGTACACGGCGGCCACTCCGATCAGGGAATAGATCACTCGGGTCACCAAGGTCATCGGCCCAAACACGTGCGACACGACGTTGACGTTAAAAAGACCGACCAATCCCCAATTCAGTGCGCCGATAATCAAGAGTCCATACGCGACAACATCCAGAAGCTTCCGCAGCATACCCTTCATTGTGAACATCCTTTCCAAACCGTGCCTTGGCGTCTCCTGCCTTCGTAAGAAATGCTACGACAAGCCTTGTGTGAGGGTTCAGGTTCTTTGGTTGCGTGCGGAACCGCCTGATCCCGGTCCGGACCCGGCAGCGCGGAAAACCGTGACTTCTTTCGCTTTCGGTGCCTTATGTGAGTAGAAAGGCATTCAAAGCAAACGAACGGATGCAGAAAGGAGTATTACGATGAAACGGCTCATGCTTACAATCGTACTTGTGTTGCTCGCAACGGTCCTCACCGGCTGCGGCGGCTTCGGATACTATCATCACAGACACGGGCCTCGCGCCGTCATCGTCACGCGGCCCGCGCCTCGACCTCTTCCGCCGCCCCGCACGCCTCACCGCCATGCACCGCGTTCACACCATCCCTGGCATTAGTCCACGATCTGGGGCTTACGTCAAGGACTCGAAAGGGACGTTCTGGAACCGCAGCTTCTATTTCAGGCCGCGGAGCGTCAAAAGCCGAGAGCCGAGACTTGGTCGAGGAGTTGTTTGTACGTTTGGATGGCCCAATAGAAGGAGAGAATGGTGACGCCTATAACGACAAACGTGATGATGACCTTCGTCGCGGGTTTGTAGCGAGGATGCAGCCAGACGAGCGGCAGGGCCAGCGGACCCGCAAACAGCAGAGCCAGGACCACCGTCCCATTTGTGTGGTACCACTTCTTACGCCGGACCGTGGCTGCTGGCCGGCGGGAACCGTCGAGGAATTCGCCGCAATACCGGCACTTGATTGCCTCCGCCTGAATCTCCTCGGCGCAAAAAGGGCACTTCTTCATACCGGCGGCCTCGCGCATATACGCGCGTTCTCGTTCCGGAATCCCGTCTTTTGCCACATCGCACATCAATGATCCTTTGGCCATATTAACACCTATCGGTTGTTCAGCACAGATTCTTTATCTGTTCCCGTCCAATTGGAGCCGGGAATCCCCGATTTTCATGGCCATTTCTATCTCTACCCCTCAAAACCTGGAGAAGTTCGGCCTAAGATCGCGCGATGCGACCGGCAAGGCCCGGCCCATCGACCTCCTTCCGGACCTGCCTCGTGGGTCGGTGTGCTTCGACGGGTTGCTCTGAAAGTGTTATGCCCACTTCTTCGCGAGGTTGTCGAGGCCAGCTTTTTCAAGCTCGGCGGGTGACATGACGACGTGAAATTCAACGTCCGCGCTGAACGTCAGAAACCACGGCTCTGCGATCCTGGGTACGGCCGAGGGCTCGGCCACATCCGCAACCATGACGAGTCCGCGGTGACCGTCGTGCTCGGTAAAGTAAGCAGCTTCCGGCTTCGTGTCATCCAATATCTGATTTATCTTCCGGCCGACAGAGCCGTCTTTAACGTAGGCGTTAAATTCCTTATGAGGTATTTTGACTTGAATTAGCATTCGCATTGTAATTCTCCTTTCGCCACAGCGAAAAAGAAACCCTTTTCTACCTTGCATAGTTGGCTTTGATAAGCCGTTGCTCGTGTATACGGTGTTGCTTTCACTGGCGTGATAGGCAAATTCCCCAATTGCAATTGCTTCTTTGCGTAACTGAACTGGACGGGGGGATCGAATGGGAGCCAAAGACCCGCCGGTGCATTTCCTGAGGGAAGTTAAGCAAGATGCTCGTAGATGCGGTCGGGCACTTTCGGTGACTATCAACGTAGAATTTATTGGAAGACTGAGAAAGTGAAGAATCATGATAGGCATCAAGCTATGTGACAAATGCGGATACAGGCATGGGGCCGGGCGTTGTTGCATGGATATCTATGAGCAGTTAGGCCGGACGAAAGGTCCTTCGATAGTGGGGAAAGTGTTGCTGGCCTTCGTTTTGCCCTTGTTATTATTCATAGGTAGTCTGATCGTTGCGGAGTATCTGTTATCCGGTCTCAAGGCGGCGGACGCCGTAAAGGCGTTGCTTGCTTTCACGGCCGCCGTGGTGGCCACCGGTATCTTTGTGCAGATCATCCGAACGTGCACCAAGAAACCTGTAAACCCTGAAGAGACGGTAGACAGGAAATCGTAAACGTTTTTTTGAAAGGAGACTTAAGATGAAACGGACAATTACTTTATTGGCTGTTGTTGCGCTGGTGGGGGGCGGCGCTTACGTGGTTCTGGCTGGCGACCCCATGGGCGGAGGTATGATGAACGGCGGCACGATGGGTGGTGGCATGCAAGGCCGTGGCATGATGGGCCGTGGCATGATGGGCCGCGGCATGATGGGCGGCAGCATGATGAGCGGCGGTATGATGGGTCCGATGATGCGCAGCACGTCCATGGTGCCTACCTCGGACGGCGGAGTCATCGTCCTGATGGGCAACGAGTTGCTCAAGTACGACAAGGACCTCAATCTTACCAAGCAGGCCCAGGTGAACTTCGACTGGGAAAACTGGCAAAAGATGATGATGGAGCATCGTAACATGATGATGGGCGGTTCGTCAAGTTCTCAACAATGAGGAGGTTTCGACGATCTCCGCATTAGGTTGTTTTTAGATAGGTGACAATTTCATGGCCGGGACAAGGGTAGCTTCCGAGCGACGGCGGCATAGCGGTTGCAGGCCGGTGGGCGCGGAGCCATTCTTGCCCGGCCCGCGCGTGAGATTGTCCGTGACAACCGTATAAATGGAGGCCACATGGGCGGATACGGATACATGATGAATTCCTGGACTGGAGCCATTATCATGGGGATTGCAGGGCTCGTTATCCTGGGCGTCTTGATCTATCTTCTGTTCAAGGTCGGGACAGGGGGCTTCGGATCGGCGCCGCACGAGACGCCGTTGGACGTTCTGAAGAAGCGTTACGCTCGAAGCGAGATCACCAAAGAGCAATTTGACGAGATGAAGAAAGACCTCTAAGACCGGATTCCGGACATGAGCCGACTGAGCGTTACACGATTGGGATTTGCATTCGCCGCACTTTTTGCGGTGCTGTACGCCGTGAGCATGGTGATCGTCATGACGGGGCCGCGCGACACGGTGATCGCGTTCTTTAACAGCATTTTTCACGGCATCGACGTTGCACCGATCATGCGGTGGGAAATGCCGTGGTGGGAGATGGTAGTTGGCATTCTCGAAGTGTTCATAATCGGCTGGCTTTACGGAGCGGCCCTCGCGAACCTTTATAACCTGTTTGCAGGAAAGGCTAAGACATAAATGCATGGCGGCTATGCCTACGGAAACTGGGCCATTGTCATCACAATGATCCTGGTAAGCCTGTTCTTCATTCTCAAGTTCGTGCCCATGCGAACGAGCATGCACAGGCGGTCAGGGGGCGTTTTTATCGCATTTATTGTCGCTTTGTTTACGGAGATGTATGGCTTCCCGTTGACCATCTATTTCCTCAGCCATTTTCTTGGCATCAAGATACCGCTGGACCATATCAGCGGGCACCTTTTGGGGGATTTAATCACCTATCTTGGCCTGGGGAACGGTTGGTTCATCGTCATGCTGGTGAGCAATATACTGATCATTCTCGGAATATGGGTGATTTCGGCCGGGTGGGAGCTGGTGTATCAGTCGGGGGGCGAGCTTGTTACAAAAGGCATTTACGCGTACACGAGAGACCCCCAGTACGCGGGCATCTTCATCATTACTCTGGGCTTTATGATTCAATGGCCGACACTGACGACATTGATACTCTGGCCTTTTGTGATAGGGATGTATTACAGACTGGCTCGCAAGGAGGAGCAGGAAGCCTTGAAGAATTTCCCAGAGGATTACCGCAAATACATGGAGCGGACTCCCATGTTTTTCCCAAAATTGTCCAAACTGGTCGCCGTCAATAAGCGTAAAACATAGTAGACCGGTAGCAATTGAGGGGTATAGCCATGAAAGAGATAAAAGCTTACGTGCGACCGACTTTTCTCAATAGCATGATCGAGCGGCTGGAGGAAAAAGGTGCCAAGGATATTACGGTGGTGCGCGTCGATGCGCTTGGGGCTTTAGCCGACCAGGAGTTTGACCGGCGGCATTTTGTTCGGAAATATTCGGATAAATATTTCAAAATAGCCAAGGTGGAAATTGTCTGTCGGGATGACCAAGCGAAAGAATTTATGCACACGATCAAAGAATACGGCCATACCGGTGAGGGCGGCGACGGCCGTGTCTTTGTTACAAACGTAGAAGACGCGGTCAATATCACAACCGGGCGCGAGGGTGAAGCGGCACTCTGACAGGAAGAATTCAGAAAGAGACAGATGGATGCCGTATCCAATGGCAATCAAACAAGAGAGGTGAAGGGAGAGATCCTTTCGCTCGGTTTCTTGGCAGGTCGGCTTTGCCTATTTGAAAGCAAGATAAGTGTGCCCGACCATGAAGCGACCTATGTGGACGATCCTGCCGCGGAGATCGAACGCTTTGAAAGACAAGTTGCTAACGTTATCGGAGAGCTCGAGAGGACGTGTGCGTCTCTCCGTGACATCTCTTTCGATGCGGAAGCGGATATTGTGCAAACCCATATTTATCTGCTCAAGGATCCGCAGTTTCGTCAAGGCGTGCGCCGTCAAATTCTCGATAATGGCCTGACTGCTCAGAAAGCTGCGGATAAAGTCTTAGGCCGGATAATGTCCACACTCGAAGAGTCCGGAACTTGGCTGACCGAACGGACTTTGGACTTCCAGGATATTCTGAATCGACTGGAATCGGAGTTATTCGAACAGGAAAGTGCGTTCATTGAATCCCTTCAGCATATCTCACTCCATCCCGTCATCGTCACGCATGAGCTGCTCCCCTCATTGGTCTTAGAAGCCAGACGGCTGAAGGAATGCGCATTCGTTGTCGAAAAGGGGACAACCACTTCCCATGCCGCCATCCTGGCCAAGTCTTTCGGATTCCCGGTCGTTCGGGTTGACAGTCTCGTAGAGGTGGGTGCAGCGGCCGGCAGGGACGTTCTGGTAGATGCGATACACGGCTGCGTGATTTTCAATCCCAGTGCTCAGCAGGTGGATAAAGTTCGAGACCTCGCCCATGGAGCGCCGGTAGCGAGGCCAAAGTCGTCCCTGGTGAACCTTTGGATTAACATCACAGATCCGATCCAGGTTCGTCCGGAGGTGCTGCTTCGGCTTGAGGGGGTCGGCCTTTATCGCACCGAAGTGCTGTTTATGGCCTCAAAAGGCGACTTTCCGAGCGAAGACGAACAGTATCGAGTGTACCGGCGTCTTTTCGAGACCTGTAAAAGGACGCCTGTGACATTCAGAACGGCCGATATCGGCGGAGACAAAATGCTGCCGTATTTCTCTCTGGGCCCTCAGGAAAATCCATTTCTGGGGCTGCGCGCCCATCGGATTTACCGATTTCATCCGGAGATTTTCATAACACAAGTGCGTGCATTATTTAAGGCCGTCCAGAGCCAGACACATCTTCGGGTTATGTATCCTATGATCGAGGACATCGAGGAACTTCGCTTCGTTCAAAGCCTTCTTTCGGAGGCCATCGATTCCCTTAAGAGCGAAGGGGCCGAATTCCGGCAAGAATTTCTACAGGGGATCATGATAGAGGTTCCGTCCGCCGCATGGGAGATCGACGAATTACTCAAATGTGTGGATTTCGCCAGTGTGGGCACCAACGATCTGTTGCAGTATTTTCTGGCGGCCGACCGCAATAATTCCAACCTTGCCACCGACTATTACGCGCAGAGTCCGGGGTTCCTGAAAATGCTCAAGTCGCTTGTGATCGCAGCGGATCGTCAAGGCAAGCCGCTGAGCCTGTGTGGCGAGATGGCCACCAATCGCGCCTTTCTTCCCCTGCTGGTGGGCATTGGGTTCAAGGATATTAGCGTCGACGTACACGAGCTGGATCGGGTAGATAAGATTCTCAGCAGACTCGCGCGGAGCCAATGCGAAGAGTTGGCCGACGCTTGTTTACACTGTCGTACATCGCAAGAGGTTGG